>JAOULV010000007.1:2500-14826 GCA_029881835.1 Rhodospirillaceae bacterium | reverse complement strand
TACCGCCAACCGCCAGTTCAAGGCGGCGCCACGCATGTTGGTGGCGGCCAAGGACATGCATTACACCAGCCACGATGGTCGCCAGGTATTAGATGGCACCGCCGGGCTTTGGTGCTGTAACGCGGGGCACGGGCGCCAACCAATTGTTGAAGCAATCCAAAAACAAGCGGCCCTTATGGATTACGCCCCGCCATTTCAAATGGGTCACCCGGCGGCTTTTGAGCTTGCCAATCGGTTGAGCGAAATTTCACCCGATGGAATGAACCATGTGTTTTTTACTAACTCCGGCTCGGAAAGCGTTGATACCGCGCTAAAGATGGCGCTGGCTTATCACAAAGCAAATGGCGAAAGTTCACGCACCCGTTTCATCGGGCGGGAAAAGGGTTATCACGGGGTTGGTTTTGGCGGTATTTCCGTTGGCGGGTTGGGCAACAACCGCAAACAATATGGCAACCAGCTTCCCGGCACAGACCACCTGCCGTTTTTTTACGACCGCAATAAACAAGGTTTTTCCAAAGGCGAACCCACAAGCGGGGCCGAGGCCGCCGAAGCATTGGAGCAACTGGTGGCGTTGCATGATGCCAGCACCATTGCCGCGGTAATAGTGGAGCCCATGGTTGGTTCTGCCGGGGTTTACATAACCCCAACCGGTTATTTGCAAAAGCTACGCGAAATTTGCGACAAGCACGGCATTTTGCTGATATTTGATGAAGTAATTACCGGATTTGGTCGTTTGGGCGCGGCTTTTGCCGCCGAAAAATATTCCGTCACCCCTGATATGATGACCACCGCCAAGGGGCTTAACTCCGGCACGGTTCCCATGGGTGCGGTGTTTGTCCAAGATAAAATTTACAACACCATCGTTGATGCGGCAGCGGAAAATATGATCGAACTGTTTCATGGTTATACCTATTCCGCCCATCCCATAGCGGTTGCCGCCGCACTGGCAAGCCAAAAGCTTTACAAAGATGAAGGCCTGTTTGAACGCGCAGCAGAGCTTGCGCCATACTGGCAAGATGCGATTCATTCACTAAAAGACGCCAACCATGTTGTTGATATCAGAAATTCCGGTTTGGTTGGCGGGGTTGAACTTGAACCGCGCCCGGGCAAACCAACCGCTAGGGCCTATGATGTGTTTGTCAAAGCATATGAAAAAGGGCTTTTGGTGCGAACCACCGGCGATATTATTGCCCTAAGCCCACCGCTTATTATATCCAAGGAACAAATAGACGAGCTTTTTTCAATACTGCGCGACACATTGGCTGAAACCAATTAACCCCACCAAGCTCCATAAAAACAAAAAACCCGTAACCATTTGAGGTTACGGGTTTAATTTGGTTACACCTACCGCGAAGCGGCGAAGCTGCGTGTGGGAATTATATATGGTTGTATTTTGCTCGGGCTTTGCCCTCCCTGCGCCAAGCGGCGTGAACCAACTACCTTCAGGTTATGAGCGTGCTGTAGCTTGCGGGAACTTGCAGGGTGTTGTCCGGACAAGATTTCGCCTATGTTTGAATCGGTTAGCTATTTAAACTATCTAAAGGTTTTTTGATAAATGAACCCCGGAATATTAGGACTAATAACCGCACTATGCTGGGGTACCGGTGATTTTGCTGCACGCTACACATCGCGCGCGATTGGTCCGGCGCAAACATTGTTGGTTCTTTTTGGGGTTTCTACGCTGGCAATGGCGCCCCTTGTCCTTTCAGGCAATCTTGACTTGCTGTGGGAACCGGCGACCCTTGCCCTTAGTCTGGGCGCTGGATTTGTGACCACCATTGCGGTGCTTCTTCTTTTTATGTCATTGGCGCACGGGCCAATTGGCGTGGTGGTTCCGGTAACGTCCAGCTATCCTTTGCCATTGATATTGATAACAATGGCTATGGGAAAGCTAAGCCTTTCCCTGCCCCTTTCCTTGGCCATGGTTGCCACCATAGGCGGGGTATGGATAGTGGCAAGGGCCGGAAAAAATATAGACTATCAAGACCATGCGCGCGGCCCGATTGGTCGCGCGGTAATTCTTGCGGGAACAACCGCTATAATATTTTCAGTTGCAGTTTTGCTGACCGAGGCGGCAGTAAGCAGGGCCGGAGAGATTGAGGTCGTATGGTTCACGCGCGCGGTTGGTTTTGTGACATTAATTGTGTTTTTGGGGCTTGGAAAACGGCTTAGTCCAATTTCTGGACGCATTTGGCTTTTACTGATTGCTATGGGTCTGGTTGATATGGCCGGATACATTGCGCTGTTTACAGCCCACGGCACTGGCGATACCGCCATAGCTGCCGTAACTAGTGCAACTTACGGCGTGGTAACAATTGGGCTTGCCAGAATAATACTTAAAGAGCCAGTGCGCCCACTACAATGGTTTGGCTTCATCATAGTGATTGTTGGCGCAGCATCGTTAATATTGCTTAACAATTAGCGTGTCAGCATAGCTCAAGGCATTACCGAGCCACCATTTGGCCCAATAATCTGTCCGGTAATATAGCTCCCGCCAGGTCCTGCTAAAAATACAGCAACGGAAGAAGCCTCTTGCGGTTTGCCGATGCGCTTTAGCACGGTTAATTCTTTTTCTTTTTTTTGCCACTCAGGCGACATGTGCTCAAGATCAAGCATGTCGGTGTCTATTGGTCCCGGTGCAATAGCATTAACCAGAACATTCGGGGCAAATTCCCGCGCCCATGATTTGGTAAGTGCATTAATGGCACCCTTAGACGCACAATAAACAGAAAATTCTTCGCGTCCGACAAAACTTAAATCAGATGTAATATTGATAACCCGCCCACCATTTCCGGCCATGCGACGCAAACCCTCGCGCCCACACAAAAACAATCCACGTAAATTTATATTCATAAGCCAATCGAATTCTTCGGCGGTGGTTTCTACTAATGATTTTTCAAGTATAACACCCGCATTATTGACCAAAATATCAAGCTGGCCCAGTTCATCTACTTGATTAAATAATGATAAAATTTGTTTTTCATCCGCAATATCGGCTTTGATGGCGTGCGCCTTACCACCGGATACCGCAATAGAAGAAACAATCTCTTTTGCCTCGTCACTTCCGCTACGATAGGTAAATGCGACTTCTGCGCCTTCGGCGGCAAAGGATTCCACCACTGCCCTGCCTATTCCGCGCGATCCGCCGGTAACAAGAGCAAGCTTTCCTTCTAACTGGCCGCTCATCCCATTACCTCGCCCCGGTCAACATTTATGGTTTGTCCGGTTATGTTGGCAGAAGCATCGGACGCCAAGAATAAATAGGCACCAATCATATCATCCGGTTCCATTAATCCGGAAATGGCCTGCGCAGAAAGCATTTCGTTGAGCAGTTCGCCCTCGGGCCTGCCTTCTTCAATCGCCATATGTTTTAAAGAATTCATGGCGGCATCGGTTTTTACCCAACCGGGACAAACCGCATTGACGTTAATCCCCTTTGGTCCCAATTCTTGCGCTAATGAGCGCATGAAGCCTATGTTTGCGTGTTTTGATGAACAATAGGCCGACATTTCAGCAACCGCAGTTTGCCCCCAAATTGATGATGTTATTATTATTTTTCCACCAGAGGTCATTTTGCCGATCGCTTCGCGGGTAACATAATATGTACCCATTACATTGATATCGATTATGCGCCTGAATGTTTGCTCGGTCTCATCACCCGGAGCATCAATCGGGGTCGGTTTTTCAAGGCCTGCATTGTTAACCAACACATCAATTTTATTAAAAGAACCAACGATATCTTTTACCTGTTCGCGCACTGATATATCACAAATATGGCCTTTGACGTTTCCCCCGGTTTCGCTTGCAAGTTTTTCGGCCGCAACAAATACCGCATCGCTGGTGGCTATTATATGAAGGTCGGCTCCGGCGCGGGCAAAACCACGCGCCACCCCCAAACCAATACCGCGCGCACCACCGCTAACCAGTACTGTTTTTCCAGAAAAATCAAACGTGGCACTGCCCATTGTTTTTTTACGTTCCTCGAATCCCAAATTCACGTTTAATGGCGCCAACAATATCATTTCCTACCTGATTGGCAATAAGGCGCCCCTTTTCGGCTGATGCTCCTTTGGCCGAAATCAGGGCACCGGATTGAGGAACCCATTCTTTGTGCGGTGGCCACACATCGTATGGCCCGCTAACGGCGGGCGGATTATCTGGAATTTTATCTTCGCGCACTAAATCTGGATAATAATGCATCATCAATGATGTTTCCAAAACTGCAGCATGCTCAAGCTCGATGCCGGGGAACCCGTCTGGAAATACCGATGAAAATGTTTCATCTGCAATGAATTCCCAGTGCTGCAAAACCATTATTTTTATATCGCTTTCAGCCAGTTCACGGTAGGCAAGGTCTACCCCTTCGTTTAAAAACCACAAATTTTCATAGTTTCCATCTAAAATGCATATTTTGCGAACACCGTGACGGGCCAACTCGCGAATTACGTCGCGGATAAGATGGCTCAAGGTTGCCCCATCCACACCAATGGTTCCGGGGAAAAATGGCCCCCCGCCTGATCTGGGCATTGATTTATAACCAAAATTTACCGGTGGGGTAACAACGCCGCCAACCTGCGAGGCGATATCTAGGGCCATTGCCTGGGGCAACATAAAATCAACACCAAGGGGCAAATGCGGGCCATGCTGTTCGGTTGTGCCGGTTGGAATTATTACCAAATCGCCAGCCTTTATTCGCTCGGCAAATTCGGGTGACGTCATTTCGGCCATAAGAAAACGTTTGGTCATTAATTTTTTCCCATATTAGTCAAGATGCTCTGTGCCCTGTTCGCGCATCAGGCGCATAATGTGGCGCTCGGCATCAGCATAACCATCTAGCACCAAAACATCTTCTTTACGTGTAACTCTGTTACCGCCTTTAAATTCAACATAATTTTCTTCCAACACGGTTCCCGGATGGCTTGAAAAAAATACAATATGATCACCTAAAAACAGGGCTTCTTCAATATCATGGGTAACCATAACAACCGTTGTATGGGTGGTTTCCATAATTGAAAGCATCAGCTCTTGCATGTTCCATCTGGTTTCTGCATCTAGGGCGCCAAATGGTTCGTCCATCAACAAAAGACTGGGTTCATTAGCTAGCGTTCTCGCGATAGCGACGCGCTGTTTCATTCCGCCGGAAAGCTGTTTGGGATATGCGTCTTTGAATTTTGTTAATTTTACAAGATTGATAAATTCATCGGCCCGCTCTTTTCTTTCTTTGCGCCCAACCAGGTTCAACTTCATCCCATATTCGACATTTTGCTGAACGGTTAACCAATCAAACGAGGTGTAGCTTTGAAAAACCATGCCACGATCACGGTCGGCACCCATTATTTCACGCCCATCAAGGTTTATCAGTCCGGCGCTTGGCTGCTCAAGCCCGGCAATCATGCGCAAAACGGTTGATTTACCGCACCCGGACGGGCCTAAAAGTACGCAAAATTCATTTTCCGCAACCACAAACGATGTATCGGTAACAGCTATTATCGATTCACTGTTTTTTAGGTGAAATATTTTTTCAACATTACTAACCGAAAGTTTTGCGTTATTTTGGTTGCTCATCTTCCATGCTCCTCAATATATGGGAACATGGCCCGGTGCAGGGCTCGGAATAAGTAATCAAAAACAAGGCCAAGAATACCAATGACTATAATTCCAGCGATTATTTCATCGGTATGAATGAACCGCTTGGCCCGCATCATCATCGCCCCAATACCGTTGGTGGAGGCAACGATTTCGGCAATCACCAAGTATGTCCAACTAACCGCAAGCATCTGGCGCATGGTGGTAACGACATCTGGCATTACCGCTGGAATAACAACAGTTCTAAGTATTTGCCAACGGTTACCGCCAAGAGTTTGCGATGTTTCAATAAATTCGGTTCGCACATTTTTAGTGTGATCCATAATTATTGTGGCCATAAACCAGACAACGCCAATAAAAAGCAGTGCTAGCTTTGGCGCATCACCAGTGCCAAACCACATAAGCAAAATTGGAATAAACGAAGGCGCTGGCAGGTAACGCCACGCAGAAACGAATGGGTTAAAAAACGCCTCAACAGCTCTGAATGCACCCATAAGAATACCAAGCGGGATGGCAAATGCGCACGCGGCGATAAAGCTTACAATAATTCTGTATATGGAGACACCAACGTCAGATAAAAAATTGCGCTCGACAAAAAGATTATAAAGAGCGGATAAAACTTTTGTTGGGCCCGGCACCAAAAGCTCGGTAACCCATCCCATTGGTACGGACAATTCCCAAAGGCCAAAAAATATGACCCACATCGATACACCAAGAGCAACGGTTACGGGCAGAGAAATAGGTTTTTTAAATTCAAACCATAATTTTTTTTGCGCTCGGTTGCTGGCTTGCTTATCGGTCATAAACCAATCTCTTCTTCAATAATATTAAACGGTTAAGGATGCGGAATTAACAAGGGCGACTGCTCTTTATAATGGAACAGCCGCCCTTGATTTGTAAGGTTTTATTTTACTTACGTGCCTGAATTTCTTGGCGATATCCTGATTTCGCCAATTCATCCATAAGCGAGCAGTCAAATCCTTTGCTTGGATCATGCGTTTTTTTCATAACGCCAAGCTTAACCCACCATTCATTGGTTAGCTCCACTGCCCTGACAAAGCCACCGTTAATACCGAAAGGCGGGGTGCCGCCAATGGAGCCGCAGAACTGGGCGGATTCATTGAAGTCAAACATATAATTACCGCCTTCAAAGTACTTTCCGTTTGTTCCGGTAACAAATTCAATGTCCTCAACTGGCCATTTGAAAAATTCAGCCCACATTTTATTAACTTCAGCAGTATTGTCGTGCCAATACTGCACCGCGTCCCAGCGCGCCTTGAGAACAGCAAGCGCTGCTTTACGGTTTTTCTTTATAAAGTTGGTATTCATATAAATAGAATCACCAAATAAACCCATGTGACGATATGGCTGTTGCGAAGTATCGGCAACAATTTGTGTTCCCTTAACCGCGGCGGTGAGTTTTGATGTATATGGCTCGTACATATATGAAGCGGCAATGTCGCCAGAAATCATCGGGCCAACACCCTCATCGGCGTTAAGATTCACCCATTCAACATCTGATGGCTTAAGGCCGTTTTCTTCCATCCATACACCAACGAGGACATGACCAATAAATGCTTCAGGGGCGGCAACTTTTTTTCCCTTAACGCCAGCAGGTGTCATGCCGGGGCGCAACACCACCTGATCAACGCCAAACGAAGGGTTGGTAAATGCAACGTTTACTATTGGCAGGTTGTTTTCAATTGCAATTGGTGAATAGTCTAAGGTTGAACCGTAAACATCAATATTGCCTGATGCCAATTGGTTGTGTCCGGCAATCGGGTCTTCATAGATGGTGATCTCAAGGTCATAGTCTGGCAGCATATTCTTTACGCGCGCCAATTCTAAAAACCCATAACCAGGCCAAGAAACGGCGATGCCAACGCGTATTTTTTCTTTAGCCGCAGCATCTGTTGCAACACCAATAACAAGCATTGGCACAACCAACAACCCGGCAATCAAAGTTTTAAAATTCATAATTAACCTCCCAAATTATTTTTCTTCGACAGCCCTAGCTTCCCAAAAAGCCATTGCTCAGCTGACGTTGCTAAAACTCTGCACCAGCACAAAATTGAAGTCCACTAAAATTTTCTTGCCATTTGGCAAAAATAACTAAATATTTGTAAACACTTAATTATTGCAGGTATTACCAATTTAGGAAATGAAATAGCCATGGGCGAGTTACGAGAAGCTGGCAAAGAGGACAGGCGCCAAAGAATACTGGACGCCGCGCGCGAGCATTTACGCACCAACGGTTTTGAGGTAACCACCATAGAATCCATTGCCGAAACCGCTGGGGTGTCTGCGGTTACAATTTATAACCATTACCGCACCAAGGGCGGTTTGTTGCTTGCGCTTGTAACAAGAAGTGATGGTATTTTGATTAAAAAACTAAACCAGTTTTTAAATGCCCATCCTAAAGATGCATTGAATGCGGTGGTTGGCTTTTCAAAAATTATTAACGACCATGCATTTTCATATCTTAACCGCGAAATATGGCGCCATGTAATCGCCACAAGCATTATCGAGGGCGATACAGAATTTGGCTCTGTATACCGCGCCCTTGACCGGGTGCTGGTAGAAATGCTGGAAAAATTACTTAGTACGTTCACCCAAAACGGATTGGTTTCTTTCAAGTGCGATTGCTTGGTTGCCGCCGAAGTTCTTTACAATGTTCACAATGCGCGGTTTATAGAATTCATAATTGATCAAACAATCAGTATTGAACAGCGTGATGAAAACACTCGCCGGGATCTTTCGTTTGTTCTGGGCAATTTTAAAAGCGTATAACTAGCAAGAAATAAGCTTTTTAAGCGATACGGGCGACGGCAAGCACACAAAGAATTTCAAACATTAATGTTGCGCCGACAAGCGCCGTCATTCCAGAAGCATCAAATGGTGGCGCAACTTCAACCACATCACCACCTACAAGGTTGAGACCCTGAAGGCCACGGATCATGACCTGAGCATCAAATGTTGAATAGCCTCCAATTTCCGGTGTTCCGGTTCCGGGTGTAAATGATGGATCGATGCCATCAACATCAAACGTAACATAAGCCGCGCCATCGCCGATGGTGCGCCTTATTTCCTCAATAACCTTTTCCGGACCAAGTTTGAAATACTCCTCAATGTAAATAACCCGCATTCCAGAACTTTCAGCAAATTCCATATCTTCGGGGCCATAAATCGATCCACGGATACCTATCTGTATTGTGCGCTTAGGGTCAATTAACCCCTCTTCCACCGCCCGGCGAAACGGTGTTCCGTGCGTATATTTGTTGTTACCAAAATATGTATCATTTGTATCAGAATGGGCATCAAAATGAACCAGCCCGACGGGGCCATCCTTTGCCACGGCCCTTAATATCGGCAACGTACAAAGATGATCACCGCCTGCTGCCAGTGGCGTGACACCGTTATCAACCAAACGGTTAAAGAATGTTGTGATTTTTTGCATGCTGTCTTGCATGTCAAACGGGTTTACTTCGGTATCGCCCATGTCGGCAACCCGGCACAGATCATAAGGCGCAATCCTGCTTACATGATGAACAGCGCGCATGAAGCTGGATTGGTTTCTTATTTCGCGCGGCCCATGGCGTGCACCGGCGCGATTGGTTGTGCCTGCATCCCACGGAACGCCCACCAAGGCAATATCAACCATGGATGGATCGCTAATGTGCGGTAGGCGCATAAAAGTTGGCATTCCGGCAAAGCGCGGCATCACGCTTGCGTCAATTGGATGAAAATTTTCTTTATCGTTTGACATTATTTATCATACTCAATTTTTCTTACTATTAGCAACGCAAAGCATAATTGCCAATACTGGCCATCGCTTTAGCGGGCGATCCTCCATACCACCCATCGCTAAAAGTTTGGTGGGCCATAGTTATATCTGGGTTATATCTAGCGTTTGATACAGCTTGCTGGAAGCAGATTTCACCTGCTTACCCCGTGCTTACCCGGCGTATTTTAAGCCAAAGCCCATAAAAACAAAAAACCCGTAACCATTTGAGGTTACGGGTTTAATTTGGTTGCGGGGGTTGGATTTGAACCAACGACCTTCAGGTTATGAGCCTGACGAGCTACCGGGCTGCTCCACCCCGCGCCAGTAAATTATTATCCAGCGATTTTATTTTCATCTGTATCGGATGGGCAACGGATGGCTATCGAAATCGGTTTTTTATGTTTTGTTTACGCTGGCCCGCTTAGAAGACCTGGCAGCGACTTACTCTCCCACACCTTAAGATGCAGTACCATCAGCGCTAAAAGGTTTCACGGCCGAGTTCGGGATGGGATCGGGTGGTTCACTCTTGCTATAACCACCAGGTCGTCCAAACGGGCCAACGTGATTTTTGATTTTATGAATGTCGTGTTTTTCCGCTGAATAAGCGTCACATATTTTTATTGCGGGTTTTAACCTGCACATGGAAGGCTCTAAAGCCAATTGAACAATTAGTACTGGTTAGCTACACGCATTACTGCGCTTCCACACCCAGCCTATCAACGTGGTGGTCTTCCACGGTTCTCAAGGAAGAATTAATCTCGAGGGGGGCTTCCCGCTTAGATGCTTTCAGCGGTTATCCTGTCCATACTTAGCTACCCAGCTATGCTACTGGCGTAACAACTGGTCCACCAGAGGTATGTTCACCCCGGTCCTCTCGTACTAGGGGCAACTCCTCTCAATTCTTCTACGCACACGGCAGATAGGGACCGAACTGTCTCACGACGTTCTAAACCCAGCTCACGTACCACTTTAATCGGCGAACAGCCGAACCCTTGGGACCTGCTCCAGCCCCAGGATGTGATGAGCCGACATCGAGGTGCCAAACGATTCCGTCGATATGGACTCTTGGGAATCATCAGCCTGTTATCCCCGGCGTACCTTTTATCCGTTGAGCGATGGCCCTTCCATTCGGGACCACCGGATCACTATAGCCGACTTTCGTCTCTGCTCGACTTGTCAGTCTCGCAGTCAGGCAAGCTTATGCTATTGCACTCGACGACCGATTTCCGACCGGCCTGAGCTTACCATCGCGCGCCTCCGTTACTCTTTGGGAGGCGACCGCCCCAGTCAAACTACCCACCATGCAGTGTCCCGGACCCCGGTTCAGGGGTCTCGGTTAGATACCAAACAACAAAAAGGTGGTATTTCAAGGTTGCCTCCACGTCAACTGGCGTCAACGCTTCATAGGCTCCCACCTATCCTACATAGTTATTCTCTAGTACCACTGCAAAGCTGTAGTAAAGGTGCACGGGGTCTTTCCGTCTAACCGCGTGTACTCCGCATCTTCACGGAGAATTCAATTTCGCTGAGTCTGTATTGGAGACAGTGGGGAAGTCGTTACGCCATTCGTGCAGGTCGGAACTTACCCGACAAGGAATTTCGCTACCTTAGGACCGTTATAGTTACGGCCGCCGTTTACTGGGGCTTCGATTCTGAGCTTGCACCCATCCTCTTAACCTTCCAGCACCGGGCAGGCGTCAGACCCTATACATCGCCTTGCGGCTTAGCAGAGCCCTGTGTTTTTAGTAAACAGTCGCCACCCCCTAGTCTGTGCCCCCCGCCCCTGGTTGCCCAAAAGCGGGGCATGCTTATCCCGAAGTTACGCATGCAATTTGCCGAGTTCCTTCAATACAGTTCTCTCAAGCGCCTTGGTATACTCTACCTGTCCACCTGTGTCGGTTTAGGGTACGGTCTATAAGCTGGAGTTATTTCCTGGGCCACCTTGGCAGCATGCTCAATCCGTTAAGAGCACACTACGTCCAGCAACCGTCACTTCCAGCAGGTTCAGGAATATTAACCTGATTCCCATCGACTACGCATTTCTGCCTCGCCTTAGGGGCCGACTAACCCTGCGCTGATTAGCATTGCACAGGAACCCTTGGACTTTCGGCGTGAGGGTTTCTCACCCTCATTATCGCTACTCATGTCAGCATTCTCACTTCCGATACCTCCAGCATACCTCGCGGCACACCTTCGCAGGCTTACGGAACGCTCCGCTACCACGTACACAACCCGTAGGAAGTGTACATCCGCAGCTTCGGTATATGGCTTTAGCCCCGTTACATTTTCGGCGCAGGACGGCTTATTTAGACCAGTGAGCTGTTACGCTTTCTTTAAAGGATGGCTGCTTCTAAGCCAACCTCCTGGCTGTCTTGGCCTTCCCACATCCTTCACCACTTAGCCATAATTTGGGGACCTTAGCTGGCGGTCTGGGCTGTTTCCCTTTCGACTTAGGACCTTAGCACCCTAAGTCTGTCTGCCGTGCATTACTCATCGGTATTCGGAGTTTGGTAAGGTTTGGTAATCCTGTGGGGACCCCTAGCCCTTCCAGTGCTCTACCCCCGATGGCATTCACACGACGCTCTACCTAAATAGATTTCGCGGAGAACCAGCTATTTCCGAGTTTGATTGGCCTTTCACCCCTAACCACAGGTCATCCCCCCATTTTTCAACATAGGTGGGTTCGGTCCTCCAGTGAGTGTTACCTCACCTTCAACCTGCCCATGGCTAGATCACTCGGTTTCGGGTCTAATCCTACGAACTCAGTCGCCCTATTCAGACTCGCTTTCGCTACGCCTACACCTAACGGCTTAAGCTTGCTCGTAAAATTAAGTCGCTGACCCATTATACAAAAGGTACGCCGTCACACCTTAATGGTGCTCCGACTGCTTGTAGGCATTCCGTTTCAGGATCTGTTTCACTCCCCTTATCGGGGTGCTTTTCACCTTTCCCTCAC
>JAOULV010000180.1 GCA_029881835.1 Rhodospirillaceae bacterium | reverse complement strand
GCCACCACTTTTAGGCCCGGCACGTGTGAATACCACGCGGCAAAACACTGGCTGTGTTGCGCGCCCACGCGCGAAGCCGCACCATTGGGGCCACGGAAAACCATGTGGCTGCCCATTTGCCCGCCTGACATATAACGCGTCTTGGCCGCCGAGTTCACAATGTGGTCCATTGCCTGCATGGAAAAATTAAAGGTCATAAATTCGACAATGGGTTTTAGCCCGCCAAACGCGGCACCAACCCCAAGGCCGGTAAAGCCTATTTCGGTAATGGGGGTATCTATTACCCGCTTGTCACCAAATTCTTCTAACAGCCCTTGTGATACTTTGTATGCGCCTTGGTATTGGGCGACTTCCTCGCCCATCAAGAACACGGTTTCATCACGGCGCATTTCTTCGGCCATGGCATCACGCAAACTTTCGCGGACAGTTTGGGTTATCATTTCACCATCATATTCAGGTTCAGACGCCACTGTTACGACTGGCGCAACTGGTGCGCTTGGCGCTGATGGTGCGGATGATTGGGACGCGGGCTCCGCACTAACAACTGGTGCGGGTGCGCTTGAAACCTTAAACCCGTCAAGGGCTGATTTATCTTCGCCTTCTTCCAGTATAAGTGCGATTGGGGTGTTGACCTGAACGTTTTCGGTTCCGGCGGGGATTAATATTTTGCCCAAGGTTCCTTCATCGGTTGCCTCTACCTCCATGGTCGCTTTATCGGTTTCTATTTCGGCAATCACGTCACCGCTTGCAACGCTATCGCCTTCTTTCTTGTGCCATGTGGCAAGGGTGCCCTCGGTCATGGTCGGTGAAAGTGCGGGCATTAAAATTTCTATTGGCATTTTTGTTATCTCCCGCGTCTTTTATGCGCTAACTTCGACAAGAATGTCGGTGTAAAGTTCTGCCACGTCCGGTTCGGGGCTTTCTTTGGCAAATTCAGCCGCA
Organism: Rhodospirillaceae bacterium; assembly: GCA_029881835.1. GTDB lineage: Bacteria > Pseudomonadota > Alphaproteobacteria > Rhodospirillales > Magnetovibrionaceae > DAOVVL01. The sequence goes on along the minus strand of JAOULV010000180.1, from coordinate 2,841 downwards.
TCGGTAACGATTGATTTAATATCTTTATCAATTTCTTTTAACGTTTCCTCATTGGCGGCTTTGCTTTCGATTATAAGTTCACGCAAGTTATCAATCGGGTCTTGTTCTTGCCTTACTTTTGAAACCTCTTCTTTTGATCTGTATTTCGCCGGGTCAGACATTGAATGCCCGCGGTAACGATACGTCATCATCTCCAAAATGAACGGCCCCTTGCCCGCACGCGCGTGTTCGGCCGCACGCGCCGTTGCTTCGCGCACCGCAACAACATCCATGCCGTCAACCTGTTCACCGGGAATGCCGTGCGAACGGCCACGATGGTAAAGGTCGGTTGTGCTGGATGCGCGGTCAATGGATGTGCCCATGCCGTATTTATTATTTTCAATTATATAAATAACCGGCAATGACCAAAGCTGGGCCATGTTGAAACTTTCATAAACCTGGCCCTGGTTTGCCGAACCGTCGCCAAAGTATGTGTAACAAATACCGCCATCGTTGTTGTATTTGTGGGCAAAGGCTAGCCCGGTTCCGATTGGAACCTGCCCGCCGACAATTCCGTGCCCGCCATAAAAGTTTTTTTCACTGCTAAACATGTGCATCGAGCCGCCCTTGCCTTTGGAATAGCCACCAATGCGCCCGGTAAGTTCGGCCATGACACCTTTTGGGTCCATGCCGCAAACCAGCATATGGCCGTGGTCGCGATAGCTGGTGATGACGCTGTCTTGGGGGTTGGCGGTTGAATGCGCACCGACCACAACCGCTTCTTGACCGATATACAGATGGCAAAAAACACCAATGAGCCCCATGCCGTAAAGCTGCCCGGCCTTTTCTTCGAAACGGCGGATCAAAAGCATCTCGCGATAGAACTCAACCAGTTCATCGGCATCTGCTTCAAGGCGTTTTGCGGGTTTTTTGGTTTTAAGCTTGGCCTTGGTTTTTGTTTTGGCTTTTGCTTTGGTCTTTGTGGTTGACGCTTTTTTTGCCATTTAACGGTTTCCTCTAGAGCATTAATTAAAAGGGGAAAAGGAATGGTGTGGATGGTGTAATTTTTATTCGCTTTATTGGTTATTTGATTACTTTAGGCGTGCCGACAACAGAACGTTACTAGCTAGATACAGCCCAAACATACCCGCGAACCGGGGTTTTTGCAACAATGTATAATTGTTGTAACTATTTGTTTTTATTAAATTAATTAAGATTAACCCATTTTCAGTTAATTCATTAAAACAAGATTATAAAAAACCTGTTCAATACGGTTTCTTTGTTTCAAATGGGGCTTAAGGCGCGAAACAACAAGAAGATTCCGGCAAATTAACTATGTTTTTTAACGCACAACGGTTCGAACGGTGGTGTAAACATCGTACCAGCCTCTGCCTTTTTGCATGGCAATGGCGTGTTCGGGGTTTTCGCGCCACGCTTTAACCGCGGCTTCGTCTTTCCAGTAACTAATGGTTATGCCAAACCCGTCTTCCCCACGCGCCGATTCTGCACCTAAAAATCCGGGCTGGTCTTTAACCAGCTCAATCATTCTTTCCGATGTTTCTTCGTAACCGTCATCATAGGCTTCGGGCTTTAGTTTGGTTATGAACATCACCGCAATCGATCCCGATGGCGGTTTAATGGCCTGATTTATATTCATATTTTCCCCGTTATTTTAGCGCGCAGTGGCAAGCTCACGCACTGGCTTGCGTTTTGGCATGGGAATCCCAAGCATTGATGCCAATTCTGTCTGATTATCCGGTTTTGCTTCAAGCAAAATAATTTCATTGTCTTGGGTGTAGCCCAAAACAATTCTTGCGCGCTCTTCCAGCATATCGGGGTCAAGGTTATCCGGCTTTAAAAGCGATACCCGGTTTTCAATTTTTGTTCGTTTTTCGCGAAGCGCGCTTAATTCTGTGTCAAGCTCAACCACCTGGCGCTCAAGCTTGCCCATGACAATAAAGCCACGCTCACCTTGAATGGAATGATAGGCGAAATAAACCACCATGGTAATGCCGGCAACAGGCCCGATTATCTGCCCTGCCCTGCGCTTTATTTCGAAAAAAAATCCCATTCTTTTTTGCCCATACATATTCGCCCGGGCAAATGCAACACGGCCCGATTCCGGTTAATTTTAAGCGTTCAAGCGTTAATATGGGATTAGCACCAAGAGTGCATGCGCTTACCTGATGATATCGCGCCCGGCATAAACCGCCGCATCACCCAGCTCTTCCTCGATACGGATAAGCTGGTTGTATTTGGCAAGCCTGTCAGAACGTGAAAGAGACCCGGTTTTGATTTGCCCCGAATTGGTGGCAACCGCAATATCGGCAATGGTGGTGTCTTCGGTTTCGCCGGAACGGTGCGAAATCACGGAAGTATAATTAGCCTTGTGCGCCATGGCGACCGCTTCAAGGGTTTCGGAAAGGGTGCCGATTTGGTTGACCTTTACCAAAATTGAATTGGCAACGCCTTTTTTGATGCCGTCTTTTAAGCGCTTGGGGTTGGTAACGAATAAATCATCACCCACCAATTGCACTTTGCTGCCGATGGCGTCCGTTAATGCTTTCCAGCCATCCCAATCGTCTTCGGCCATACCGTCTTCAATTGAAAATATCGGATAATTGGATGAAAGATCGGCAAGATATTTTACCATTTCATCCGATGATAGCGATTTGCCTTCGCCTTTTAATTCGTACTTGCCATCAACATAAAATTCGGTCGAAGCCGCATCAAGGGCCAACATTACATCGCTTCCGGGTTTATATCCGGCGTGGCCAATCGCTTCTAAAATGTATTCAATCGCTTCGGTGGTTCCGCCAAGGGCCGGGGCAAAACCGCCTTCGTCACCAACGTTGGTGTTGT
>JAOULV010000179.1 GCA_029881835.1 Rhodospirillaceae bacterium | reverse complement strand
TGCGGAATCAACTACGCCCAAGGGTATTTGTTCGGCAAGCCCGATGCCAACATCAAAAAATTTGATATGGGCCAGCACAAACACCTGTTCCCAAAAGCGGGTGGCGTAAAGGGACGCACCGGTTGGTAACGACCAGCGCGCACAAATTTTTCCAAGCTAAATTAAAGCTAAATTAATTGCCTTCGATTTTTGTGCCGGTACCGTGTTCGGTGAACAGTTCCAAAATAACCGAATGGGGCACCCGCCCATCAATAATAACAGCTGCTTCAACCCCCCGCTCAATGGCATCAAGGCAGGTCTCGACCTTGGGTATCATGCCGCCGGCAATGGTACCGTCTTTTATAAGCTTGCGTGCCTCGCTTGCGGTTAGTTCGGGTATTAACTTGCCCGATTTATCCAGCACCCCAACAACATCGGTCAGCATCAACAAACGCTTGGCGTTTATGGCACCGGCTATGGCACCGGCTGCGGTATCGGCATTGATGTTCAGGGTATCACCGTTGTCGGCCACGCCGACGGGCGCGATTACAGGGGTGATATCTGATTCTTCAAAATTATCCAGTATGTGCGGATTTATTTCTTTGGGTTCACCGACCAGGCCAAGATCAAGAATGCGCTCAATGTTGGAATCGGGATCACGCATTGTCCGGCGTAATTTTACCGCTTTAATCAAGTTGCCGTCTTTACCGGAAAGGCCAACGGCAAACCCGCCTTGGGCGTTTATCTGGGCCACGATTTGTTTGTTGATTGATCCGGCCAAAACCATTTCAACCACGTCAACCGTTGCCTTGTCGGTAACCCTAAGGCCGTGAATAAATTCGCTTTCAATTTTTAGCTTTTCCAGCATCTGACCAATCTGTGGGCCACCACCGTGAACTACTACCGGGTTGGCGCCAATTTGGCGCAACAAAACAATATCCCGGGCAAAAAGTTTTGCCAGTTCATCATCGCCCATGGCGTGTCCGCCGTATTTAATAACCAGGCTTTCGCCTGCATAGCGGCGCATATAAGGCAGCGCTTCGGACAGGGTGGCTGCTTGTTTCAGCCACTCTTCATGGGTTTTTTCCAGTGATATATCGTTTTCTTTGTTCATGGTTTGGGCAAATTACAATACTTTTATCCGATTAGCTACTAAGAACTAATTGCCCGCAATGCGCCCGATGTCGGCACGCAGGGTCTCAATCCCAGACCCTTTGTGCGAACTGCAAAGATGAAGAAATGGATATGCCGCGACATGGGTGGCAAGCTCGAGCGCGGTTTTAGCAACTACCGCACTTTGTTCTTTTTCTTTTAATTTGTCGGCCTTGGTCAGCACCACCTGATAGCTCACGGCAGCATCATCAAGCATTTTCATAATTTTGCGGTCCACGTCTTTGATGCCATGACGGCCGTCAATCAGCATCATTACCCGAACCAGCGTTCTGCGCCCCTTGAGATAGGCATTTACCAACCGCGTCCATTTGGCGACCTCGTCCTTTGGCGCGCGGGCATAGCCATACCCCGGAAGGTCGGCAATGGTAATACGCCCGCTTAGATTAAAAAAGTTTATCTGCTGGGTTCTGCCCGGTGTGTGCGATGTTCGCGCCAGCGAATTTCGCCCGGTTAGCGAATTTATTAGTGATGATTTCCCAACGTTTGACCGTCCGGCAAATGCAATTTCCGCTATTTCGGTTTCTGGAACCTGTTCAAGCCCAGCCGCACCTAACATGAACGTGCATTCACCGGCAAACAGCAATCGTCCGCGCTCTATTTCTTCGGGCTTGAATTCTTCTTTTGGTTCGGGCGTGCTCAAATTCATAAATAGTTTTCCAATTGCACGGTTATGCAATAACGCCAAAACCAGCCACTTTAGGCGGGTATAGTTATTTTACACCCATACGTTTCATGATTGTCCATTGCTGGAGAATTGAAAGGGTGTTGTTCCATGCCCAGTAAATAACCAATCCGGCGGGGAATGGTGCCAACAAAAATGTAAAAAGTATTGGCAAGAACATAAATACTTTGGCCTGCACCGGGTCGGTCGGTTGCGGGTTGAGCTTTTGTTGCGCCCACATGGAAATACCCATCAGCAACGGCCATATGCCGATCATCAAGAACGAAGGCGGGGTAAATGGTATTAAGCCGAACAGGTTGAAAATTGTGGTCGGGTCGGGCGCAGAAAGATCGTGGATCCAGCCGTAAAACGGTGCATGGCGCATTTCAATGGTAACGAACAAAACCTTGTACAGCGCAAAAAACACCGGGATTTGAATTAAAATCGGCAAACAGCCAGCCGCCGGGTTTGCGCCTTTCTTTTTATAAAGCGCCATCATTTGTTGGTTGAGCTGGGTTTTGTCTTCTTTGTAGCGCTCTTGCAGAATTTTTATTTCCGGCTGCAATTCACGCATTTTTGCCATGGCTTTGTATGATTTGTTGGCCAATGGGAAAAACGCCAGCTTGATTATCACGGTAAGCAGCAAAATACCCAAACCGAAATTACCCAGCGCGCTATGGAAAAAATTAAGGGCGTAAAAAATAGGCTTGGTCATAAAATAAAACCAGCCGAAATCAACCGCCAAATCAAAGCGCGCAATCCCTTCTTTGTCGGTATAGCGATCAAGCAGGGTTACTTCTTTGGCGCCGGCAAACATGCGGCTTTGGCTTGCGGTGCTGCCACCCGGCTGAATTACAAATTGCGGGCCTAAGAAATCAGCTTGGTATTTATCAATCTCGCCATCTTTGCGGTGAACAAAGCGGGTGTTAACCGGCGTTTTTTGATCGGGCACAATTGCCGCTAGCCAGTATTTATCGGTTATGCCAACCCAGCCGCCAGTGGTCGGGGCTTCGGATATTTTGGTATCGACCATGTCCGAATAATCAATTTCGGTTAGGGTGTCATCAAGCACACCCAATAGGCCTTCGTGCAAAATGAAATACCCGGTTACCTCTGGTGTGCCCCAACGCGAAAGAAGGCCATATGGGTTTAATGCAACTGCTTTGTCTGAATTATTTTCAACCGTCTGGGTAATGGTGAACATATAATTTTTATCAATCGCAATGTTGCGTGAAAATACTAAACCATGGCCATTATCCCATGTAAGCGTAATCGGGTTGGTTTCGCTTAACACTCCACCGCTTGATTGCCATTTCGTATCTGCATCGGGTAATTCGCCCGCGGCAAAATCTTTGCCGACCCAGCCGTATTCGGCAAAGTACGAACCGATTTGTCCCTTGGGCGAAAGTACGCGGACTTTATTATCTTCTTCATGAAGCGCCACGTTATAATTTTTAAGTACCACATCATCAATCCGCCCACCAAGAAGGGAAATTGAACCTGTTATTCTATTTGAATCAATTGACACACGCTCGTTTGCACCCAGCAACTTATCAACAGAAACTGATTTGCTTTGCTCAAGGGTTGCAACGCCACCGGGGACGCTAACTTCGGGTGCACCGGGAACGGATACTCCGCCATCAACTGGTTGGGGCGCGGTTCCGGGCGATGGGGTTTGGCTAACAGTTTGTGCCGGCGGTGCATCGGGGGTCGGGAACATTGCCTGCCATCCCAAAAGGATAAGTCCGGAAAGGGCAATTGCCATAATCAGGTTGCGATAATCATGATCCATTATTTTAGTATCCGTTTCCCCTAGGTGCCCAAATTATTAAACTTGTTATTAAACTTGTTATTAAACTTGGGTTGTTTTGTTGGTTTGTTTTAATTTGTCGCCACCGTGATTTATTTCCGGCACTGGGTCAATACCACCTTCGTGCCATGGATGACACTTAGAAATGCGCTTAAGCGCAAGAAATCCG
>JAOULV010000178.1 GCA_029881835.1 Rhodospirillaceae bacterium | reverse complement strand
CTAACTATCAGTGGCACATCGCAGCCCATGCCCATTAGCTATGATTTACCGGTGGCGTCCGCCCAGGTAAAATCGGCCATCTTGTTGGCCGGGCTTTGTGCACGCGGCACTACCACTGTGGCTGAACCCCACCCGACCCGCGATCACACGGAAAAAATGTTATCGGCCTTGGGCGCGGAAATAAAAATTACCAACCGCCCAGACGGGGCGCGCGAAATTTCGCTCAAAGGTCAGCCCGAACTTAGCGCGGTTGAAATAACCGTACCCGGCGATATTTCGTCGGCCGCGTTTCCCATGGTTGGTGCCTTGGTGGTCGGGGGGTCAAAAGTTACCCTTGAAAATGTCGGGCTTAATCCGCTTCGCACCGGCATTATTGATAGCCTCAAGGAAATGGGCGCGGATATACAAATTACCAATACCCGCGTTCAGGCCGGTGAAGACGTTGGCGATATTGTGGTTTGTCATGGTGCGTTAAAAGGAATTGTTGTTCCCGCATCGCGCGCCCCTTCAATGATAGATGAATATCCTATTTTGGCCGTGGCCGCCGCCTTTGCCACGGGAACCACCCGCTTTGAAGGTGTCGGTGAGTTGCGGGTAAAAGAAAGCGACCGCTTGGCCGCGGTTGAAGCGGGCCTGAAAGCATCCGGCGTGGATGTGCGCTCAGGGCCCGATTGGATGGAAATTGACGGCTGTGGAAATGGTTTCGTTCTTGGCGGGGGGTCGGTTAAAACCAATCTCGATCACCGCATTGCCATGGCATTTTTGGTTTTGGGGATGGGGGCAAAAAACCCGGTAGAAATTGATGACGGCGGGCCAATAAATACCAGTTTTCCGCGCTTTGTTGAGTTGATGAACGGCCTCGGGGCGAATATAAAAGCGATCTGAGCTAGCAGAAAAAGGAAAAAACATTGGGAACATTGGGAATTGTCATAGCAATTGATGGGCCGGCTGCGGCGGGCAAGGGAACCGTGGCTACGCGTTTGGCGCAGGAATTGTCCTTGGCCAAGCTAGATACCGGGCTTTTGTATCGCGCCGTGGGCTTTGCCGTGTTGCAGGCGGGTGGTGACCCCGATGATGCCGGCCACGCTTACGAAGCGGCCAAAAACCTTGACCCAGAGCTATTAAAAAACCCTGCCCTCAGGCTAGATGACGCCGCCCAGGCTGCCTCAAAAGTTGCGGTAATAGCCGAGGTTCGCGCTCAACTACTTGATTTTCAACGAGATTTTGCCAATAACCCGCCCCCGCTGGATGACGGCACGCCCGCCCAAGGCGCCATTTTGGATGGGCGCGACATCGGCACCACGGTTTGCCCCGACGCCAGCGCTAAATTGTTCATTACGGCCTCTGGCGAGGTTAGGGCCGAAAGACGGTATAAAGAGTTGCTAGAGCGGGGCGAGAAGGCTATATATGCCCGCGTTCTGGAGGACATAAAAGAACGCGATGCCCGTGACCAAGGTCGTAGCGCATCGCCACTGGCGGCACCCAAGGACGCTTTGGTGCTAGATACCAGCGAAATGAGCGCCGATGAGGTATATGCCGAGGCGTTGAAATTTATCCGTTCCAGAGTATCCGCCTGATAAAGATTTTCTTTTGAGTGCGGAAATAGTTTTAAGCCCCCCTTGGGTCACCACTGGACTAATCAGCGGGATGCACGGGGATTTGTGATTTATTTAATCGAACCACAGACCGTCGGAACCAACCGGCCGGCAAGGATCAAAAAAAGATAGGACTTAGTATTTATGAGCACTGAAAATTTCGCGGATCTTTTGGAAGAATCTCTATCCGCACAAACAGGTTTCTTGGGCGGTGTCGTTTCCGGCACGGTCATTGGCATTGATGGCGATGCCGTAACAATTGATGTTGGCCTAAAATCAGAAGGCCGCATTCCCCTAAAAGAATTTGGTTTTGGCCCCGATGTTCCGGCCCTTATCAGCGGCGACAAAATAGATGTTTTTGTTGAACGCTATGAAGATAAAGATGGCCTGGTTCGCTTGAGCCGCGAAAAAGCGCGCCGCGAAGAAGCATGGACCGCACTGGAAAAACTTTTCCAAGCCGGAACCCGTGTAAATGGCACAATCTTTGGTCGGGTCAAAGGCGGCTTTATTGTCGACCTTTCTGGCGCAGTTGCATTCTTGCCCGGAAGCCAGGTTGATATTCGCCCCGTGCGCGACATCGGCCCGTTGATGGGCAACCCCCAACCGTTCCAGATTTTGAAAATGGATCGTGCGCGCAATAACATTGTTGTATCACGCCGTGCAATTTTGGAAGAAACCCGTGCCGAGGCCCGTTCCGAACTTATCGGGCAGCTTAACGAAGGCGACGTGGTTGACGGTGTGGTTAAAAATATCACCGATTACGGCGCATTCGTTGATTTGGGCGGCGTTGACGGTTTGTTGCACGTTACCGATATTGCATGGAAACGTATCAACCACCCATCCGAAGCGCTTAACGTTGGCGATACCATCAAGGTAAAAGTCATCCGCTTTAATTCAGACAACCAGCGTATTTCGCTTGGCATGAAACAGCTTGATGAAGACCCGTGGAAAGGTGTTGATGAACGCTTCCCGGTTGGCACCAAAGTAACCGGACGGGTTACCAACATCACCGATTACGGCGCATTCGTTGAGCTTGAAAACGGTGTCGAAGGTTTGGTTCACGTTTCCGAAATGAGCTGGACCAAAAAGAACGTTCACCCAGGCAAAATTGTTTCTACTTCACAAGAAGTCGAAGTCATGGTTCTGGATGTGGATGGCGACAAGCGCCGTATTTCGCTTGGCCTTAAACAGTGTGGTTCCAACCCATGGGATACTTTCCTTGATACCCACAAAGCCGGTTCTGAAATCGAAGGCGAGATCAAAAACATCACCGAATTTGGTTTGTTTGTTGGCCTGACCGAAGAAATCGACGGCATGGTTCATCTGTCTGACCTGTCTTGGGAAAAATCCGGCGAAGAAGCCATCAAGGATTACAAAAAAGGCGACATGATCAAGGCCAAGGTTCTGGATGTTGACGTTGTAAAAGAACGCATCAGCCTTGGGGTTAAACAGTTGACTAAAGATCCGTTTGAAGGCGCATCTTCTGGTGCCAGTGGCCTGAAAAAAGGTTCGATTGTAACTTGTACTGTAACCGCCATTACCGATGGCGGTATCGAAGTTAGCGTTGGTGAAGGAATAAACGGATTTATTCGTAAAACCGAATTGTCGCGTGATCGTTCCGAACAGCGTTCTGATCGTTATGCCGCAGGCGAAAAAGTCGATGCAAAAATTACCAACATCGATGAAAAAAGCCGCAAGGTAACACTTTCCATCAAGGCGCTTGAAGCACAGGAAGAAAAGAAAGCGATGGCCGAATATGGTTCATCTGCTGCCGGTGCTTCGCTTGGTGATATTCTTGGTGCTGCTTTGGAAGAAAAGAAAGCATCTTCCGGCGAAGAAGCCGCACCTAAGAAAAAAGCCGCGACCAAAAAAGCCGCGACCAAAAAAGCCGCAACCAAAAAAGCCGCAACCAAAAAAACCGCAGCTAAGAAAAAAGACGAAGAATAATCATTTAGATATCTTGGTTTAAAATAAAAAACGCCCCTTAAGGTCCCGGCCTTTAAGGGGCGTTTCTTTTTGTCTTTTTTTAAGCTATGGTGAAGCGAATAATTTCAAGGGATTTAATTTATGAACGACGAAACCCAGGCAGGCGAAACCCATGCAGGGAACATTCAGGCCAAGGTTGATGACCTGATTGAGCGCAGACGCCTAAGGCGGTCTTTAACCGTGTGGCGCGCCGCTGGTGCCGTCTTGATAACTGCAATCGTGGTTATTTTTTTGGCA
>JAOULV010000006.1 GCA_029881835.1 Rhodospirillaceae bacterium | reverse complement strand
TGCCATCACCGTAAATTGTTATGTCATCATTTGCCAATGCCTGCATGATAAAATTAGAAACCACCCGCCCGTCATTGGGGTGCATGCGCGGCCCATAGGTATTAAATATGCGCGCTATGCGTATTTCCAGCCCGCGTTCACGGTGATAATCGGAAAATAATGTTTCGGCACAACGCTTGCCCTCGTCATAACATGCCCTAGGGCCGATGGGGTTTACGTTGCCCAAATATTCTTCCGGTTGGGGGTGGACGGTCGGGTCGCCGTAAACTTCGGATGTCGAGGCCTGAAAAATTTTTGCCCCCACCCGTTTGGCCAGCCCTAACATATTAATGGCGCCATGAACGGATGTTTTAGTGGTTTGCACCGGGTTGAATTGGTAATGGATGGGGCTTGCCGGGCAGGCCAGATTATAAATTTCATCAACTTCAATATAAAGCGGGAAGGTAACGTCATGACGGATTACCTCAAAAAACGGGTTATCCATCAGGTGGGTAATATTATCTTTGGGCCCGGTAAAAAAATTATCCACGCAGATAACGTCATTTCCGTCTGCCAGCAGGCGTTCACACAGGTGCGAGCCTAAAAACCCGGCCCCCCCGGTAACAACCACGCGTTTTTTGGAAAATTTTACCACTTACAATCCGCCTTAGATCCCGCCCACAAAACCCAAAAAAATCTCGCCGCATTATGCCCATAAGTTTGATTAAAAGCTAACATATTCAACATATTAGCAAAGTGATCGGTGTCACGCCACGCATCATTTTTTAAGTTGTAATAAAGCGCTGGCTTTCCCCTTCTAGCACCAATGCGGTCAGGCGTTCGCTCATCCATGCGCCGGTATCAATGCCAATGCGGTTAGGGCGAATTTCCGGCTCGCGCCTGATGGAATGGCCGTGAACCACAACAAACCCGAAATCAACTTTGCTATCTAGAAATGAATGCCTAATCCAGACCAGATCATCGGGGTTTTGGTTTTTTAAGGTGACGCCGGGGCGCAGGCCCGCATGAACGAACATATAGCCGCCGATGCGCTGCCTTAGCTTCGTGGCGCGAACCAAATCAAGGTGGGATTTTGGCAATTTTTTCTTGAATTCAGCCCTAAGGTCGTCCACCTCGCGCCCGTGGGGGTCAATATCATAGCTTTCCAGCGCTTCCATGCCGCCGTTGCCCAGCCAGTCATAGGCATCTTCACGCCCGCGGATGAAGTCCATCATCATCACCTCGTGATTGCCGCGCAACATTATTACTTCAAAATTTTTTCTTATTTCTTCTGGCATATTGGTGGAAAGAAGCTCTAAAACGCCGCGTGAATCCGGGCCCCTATCAACCAAATCACCCAGCATAACCAACACATTTTTGCTGAAATTGGCGCCATTTTTGTCCTTGGTTTTTTCGAAATCGGCAATAATTTTTTGCAAAAGCTTGCCCAGCAAATCAGCCCGGCCATGGACATCGCCCACGGCATATACCCGGGCCCCATCGGGAACGGACGGTGTGCGGTAGCTTAAGTTTGGGTCAGTTGCTTGGTTCATAGCTAAAATCTTGCTTGTTTGGCCCCTGTCTTACAACCCCCGGATGATAAAAATTGCCCAAATCCCCGGATATAGTGGTATTTTTCGCTCATTACCTTTTAACTTCTTGGTCTTAACATTGGCTTTAAGCAGGCCTGAGGCCAGATATTTTAAGAACCCGATTGAGGTAGCAAAATGGCCGAATATTCTGCGGCATTTACCGGCGGTAGCCAGACATCCAAAAGCAAGGAAGCGCGCTTGCTTGATATCTTGCAGCGTATCCGCGCAAGCGCGTCCGGCTATTTTGCGGTACACCTGCATTTATCGGAATTGCGCCCCAGCCATCGCCAGCCGCATTTTATTCGCATGGCGCACCGTTCAATTGATTCACTGGTCACCAAAGAAGACGTGCAAGCATTTTACCTGCACAACGACGATGCAATTTTATTGTGCCGCAACGTACAGGTGGACGATGTTGACGATACGGTATTTCGGGTTAGGGCAATTTTTCATGAAGACCCTCTAACCCAAACCGAAGATGGCTCGGCCGATGATCGTTTTTCAACCTGGTATGACCTTGCCCAGCAAAATGATTTCAAGGCGCTGGAAGATGCCGCAATAGAGCTTGCTAAAAAAGCGGCCAAGGTAGAAAGCAAAAAAGGCGAAACCTCAACCGGGCGGGCTTCGCGCACCATGCAGGGCGAACCGTTAGAACCCGAAATGTTAACCGCAATAAATCAAAAATTATTGGAAGCCAGAATTGGCGACCTTGTTCGTCGCCAACCAGCGGTAATTGTTAGCGGCAAGGGCAAAAGCAAACTTGCGTTTCGCGAACATTTTATTGCGATGGAAGAGCTGCGAAAACGCATTGCGCCGAAAATAAATATTTTTGCTAGTAGCTGGCTTTTTCAATACTTGTCAGAAACTATTGATATGCGAATACTTGAAGTTATGTCGCGGCTTGATTTTTCCCAACAGGAATCGCCCGTTAGCATAAACCTTAACATCCCAACCATCAGCGCAAGACCATTTCAAAACTTTCATGCGGTGGTTGGAAAAAATACTAAAAACGTTGTGGTCGAATTTCAAATCATCGATATTTTTTCTAATATTTATGCGTTCAATCACGCCCGCGATTGGTTGCAAGAACATGGCTATCGGGTGTTGATAGATGGACTTAATCCGTTGGGCTTACATTTTTTTGACCCCAGTGTTCTTGGTGCTGATTTTATGAAAATGTCATGGGGCCCGGAAATAAGCGGCGGGGTTGGCCATGATCAAACCGAAAGAATAAAAGAAGTTGTGGCAAACATGCCAAGTGGCGGAACGGTGTTGGCTAGGGTCGATTCCGAAGAAGGCATAAGCTGGGGCCTAAGCCAGGGCATTAGATGTTTCCAAGGTCATTTTACCGACAAGGTGGTCGAAGCGATGATGCAAAAGGGGGCTATTTAATATGGCCAAAGCAAGCACATCACAACCAACCCATCACCGCAGGCGCACCCAAGAACAATTGTTGTTGGAATATATGTATCGTTTGGAAACCCGGCGCGAAGGCCGCCTGGCGGTGCGGATAAGTATTTCAGAACTTATGCCAGCCAACAAACGTGAACACCACATTCGTGCCGCCATCAACAGCTTCGAAGGCTTGGTATCGGACCTGCAAGGGCAGTTGTTTACACTTAATAATCAAGATTTATTTTTTGTTTATAAGGCCGATGCCCACCACCGGGTAGAAGACGTTGGGCAAAAAATTAAATTCTTGTTTGGTGATGACCCGTTATTTGATAACCAAGACGAAGGCGAAGCAAAATTTATTCAGTGGTTTGATGTCGAAAACGATTATGGCGAACTGCTTAAACACATACAGGAACTGGCCGAAGAAAAACCCGAAGAAACCAAGACTAAAACCAGATCAAACGTTCGCGCCCAGCTAAAAGCCCGCCAAGACCACGGCAGCCCGCTAACGCCGGAAATACTTGGCCGTGCGGTCAAAGCGCTTAAAAGAACCGATTTATCAAATTTGGTTCGCCGCCAATTTGTTTGTAGCGTGAATAAAAAACTTATACCCGAGCAGATTTTTAGCGAGATATATATTTCCATTAATGATCTTCGCCAAACCATGTTGCCGGAAATAAACCTTACTTCAAATCGTTGGTTGTTTCAGCATCTGACCGAAAGCCTTGATCGCAGAATACTTTCGATGCTTTCAAAATCTGATCAGTTTTCATTTTCCGGTGATATTAGTTTTAATGTAAACGTATCAACAATTTTAAGCCCCGAATTTATGCAGTTTGATGAAAATATTTCTGCGGCCAAGCGCGGCTCGATGGTATTGGAACTGCAACCGCTTGATATTTTTTCTGATATGGGTGCATTTTTGTTTGCCCGTGAATTCGTGCGGGAAAAAGGCTATCGCTTATGTCTAGATGGATTAAACCATCAAACCATGCGCATGTTTGACCGTGCTCGTGTGGGGGCAGATTTTGTAAAAGTCCATTGGAGCCCAGAATTAGTTGACGGTGGCGAAGAAACAATGGAACGGATACAAGGCATGATAGAAGATGCGGGCAAGGAAACCGTTATCATGACCAGATGTGATAACCGCGAATCGGTTGATTACGGCCGTTCGGTCGGAATAAAAATGTTCCAAGGGCACTTTATTGAACAGCTAATTGCCGAAGATGATCGCCGTCGCCAGTTATTAAAATTAAAGCATCGCATAGAGCGCAGTTAATCTTTGTCGCTTACACCGGCATCGGCAAATGTAGCCATCCCATTATGACAAGCCACCGCTGATTTCAAAATTGAAACAGCCAGTGCCGCGCCCGACGCTTCGCCCAAGCGCATATTAAAATTAAGAAGCGGTTTTTTTGCAATTTTTTCCAGCAATAATTTATGTCCGGGCTCTTCGGAAACATGGCCAACCTTGCAGTGATCAAGCGCATGGGCATTTACACCACGCAATGTTGCCGCGGCTGCGGTGGAAACATAACCGTCTAGCAATACCGGAACGCGTTTTAAGCGCGCACCGACAACCGCACCGGCAATCGCCGCTAACTCACGCCCACCGAGGCACATTAAAACATCAAGCCCGTCTTTCATTGCCGGCGTGTTCACGCGCACTGCTTCTGCCACCGTTTCAGCCTTAAGCGCCATTGCTTTTTTATCAATTCCGGTTCCGGGCCCGGTCCACGCAGGTGCGCTACCGCCGAATAACGCCAATGAAATTGCCGCGGCGGAAGTTGTGTTGCCGATACCCATTTCACCAAGGCAGGCAACATCGGAGGCTTCATCAATTACGTTCATGCCAAAGGAAAATGCTTCAACGCATTCGCCCTCGCTCATGGCGGGGCCGGTGGTAAAATCTTTTGTCGGGTTATCAAGGTCAACCGCTTCAACACAAAGCCCCGCCCCGACCGAATTGCATATCTGGTTAATTGCCGCCCCGCCGTTTTCAAAATTCAATACCATCTGGGTTGTTACTTCGGGGGGAAAAGCCGAAACCCCACGGGCAACCACACCGTGGTTGCCGGCAAAAACATGCACGTTGGGCCTGTTCATGGATGGCGGGTAATGCCCTTGCCAGGCGGTAGCCCAGGCGGATAATTCTTCCAAGCGCCCAAGCGATCCTGCCGGTTTGGTCAATTGTGGTTCACGCTCGGTTGCGGCTTTGGCCGATTCTAGGTCGGGCCCGGGGATATTTTTTAACAGCTCGCGGATATCGTCCAGCGTGGTAAGGCTTGGCAGTGAAGACATAGAATAATTCCCCCGTTTTTAGGCATTTATCGGTTCTTATCGGCCCGTTTGTGGGCCTATGACCTTGCCCGTTATTTAGTGTATATAAGTGTATATACTTGGGCCAAGACTTAGAAAATAACAATAGATAGACCGCCCTTGATCATAGGTCAAACAAAGGCCCCAAAATAAATGCCCAAAAAAATTCCTTACTCCAAAAATAATAAAAACCACAATCAATCAGGCACTTTTGCCCAAGTTGTGGCCGAACTTCATGTGGTCTGGATATTTTTTACCCGACTGCCGTGGCCGGGGGATTTCTGGCCGGGTACCGATTCGCGTAAAAATGTGCCTGCGGTTAAACTAAGCACTGCCGCCAGAGCCTTTCCTTTTGCGGGAATAGTTATCGGCGCTATTGGTGCGTTTGTGCTTTTTGTCAGTGCGCGCGCCGGCCTGCATCCATTGGCGTCTTCTATTTTGGGTCTTGGCGCCGGCATGCTGGCCAGTGGGGCCATCCATGAAGATGGCCTTGCCGATGTGTTTGATGGTTTTGGTGGCGGGGCAAACAAAACCCAAAAACTGGAAATAATGAAAGATTCGCGCCTCGGCACATACGGAATGTTATCGCTGGTTATAATTACGGGATTAAAAGCAACGCTGCTTGCGGGCTTGCCCGGCCCCGGTTTGGCAGCCGGTGCCTTGTTTGTCGCAAATGTTTTGCCCCGTGCCGGCCTGCCCTTGATGATGGTTGCATTAAAGCCCGCAAAAAAATCGGGCCTTGGTCATGGGGCGGGGGTGCCTAAAAAAGAAGATGCAATAATTTCAATTATTATTGGCGTCCTTATAGCGGTGTTGGTGCTGGGTTTGAGCGTAGGCATTTCCGCTTCGGTTACGGCGGGGCTTGGCTTGGGGTTAATGGGTTATATTGCCAAGCGGCAAATTGGCGGGTTGAGCGGTGACGTGTTGGGCGGGGCCGAACAAATTGGCGAAAGCTTTGTCTTGTTGGCCCTTGCGATAATGCTTGCTAATGCATTTTAGAAAATGAGAATTAAATAACAAATGCCAGAAAATAATTTTTCCCAACCGACAAAATGGTGGTGGGTGCGCCACGCACCTGTTGTTGATGCCCATCCAATGGTGCGCATTTCCGGACAATTGGATGTGGGCGCCGATGTGTCCGCACCCGAAAGCATTAAATCATTAAAATGGTTGGCGGCAACATTGCCAATTGATGCCCAGTGGGTAACTTCAAATTTAATCCGAACCCGGCAAACCGCAGATGCGATAATTTCTGCCGGTATAAATGCGGGTGAAATAAAAACCGATGAAAGATTAAATGAACAAGATTTTGGTAATTGGGCAGGGATGACCTGGGATGAACTGGGCACGGCTGATGATAATGCCGCCAAACAATTTTGGGACGCACCCGCCACCACCGCACCGCCAAATGGCGAAAGCTTTGCCGACCTTATGGCCCGGGTTGCGCAGGCAATAGATGATTTGACCAAACAACATTCGGGCCGTGATATAATATGTGTGGCCCACGCCGGAACCATTCGTGCGGCTTTGGCCCACGGGTTAGGCTTGGGTCCGGAAAAAGCATTGTCATTTAATGTTGGCAACCTGTCATTGACGCGTATTGATAATATTAGTGACGGGTTAAAATTAAAACGCGGCGGGCATTGGCGGATTGCCGGGGTAAATATAATTGGTTAAGGACAAAAAATTAATGACTAAACCCGAAACTCTTGCGCCGTTAACATTAGTGCTTGGCGGCCAGCGTTCAGGCAAAAGCGCATATGGCGAAAGCCTGATTGATGCCCGTGGCATGGGCGGGGTTTATTTGGCGACCACGGATAGCAATTTAGCCAAACAAGACGATGAAATGTTGGCACGCATAAATGCGCACCAAATTCGCCGGGGGCAAAACTGGGATACGGTTGAAGAAGCGATTGATATTAAATCGGCAATCGGGCGGATTGGCGGGGAAAAGCCCATATTGCTTGATAGCCTTGGGATGTGGGTGGCAAATATGCTTGAAGCCGGGCGTTACCCCGAAGACGAGGCCGAGAATTTGGCTCAAGCATTGTTTTCTCACCCCGCCCCGGTGGTGGTTGTTTCCGAAGAAACCGGTCTTGGGCTTGTGGCGGAAAATGCGCTGGGGCGTAATTTTGTTGATGCCCTTGGTATTCTTAATCAAACCATTGGGGCGGTTGCCGAAAACGTGGTGCTATGCGTGGCGGCAATTCCCCTAACCATAAAAAAGAAAGAACAATAAAAATGAAAATACCAGCAACCGTAATTACCGGGTTTCTTGGCGCGGGCAAAACCACGCTTATCAGGCATCTGCTTGAAAATGCGGGCGGCAGACGCATTGCACTGGTAATCAATGAATTTGGTGATTTGGGAATTGACCGTGAAATTGTTAATGGTTGCGCCATCGAAGGGTGCAATGATGAAGACGTGATAGAGCTTGCCAATGGCTGTATCTGTTGCACGGTGGCGGATGATTTTTTGCCGGTGATGCAGGCCTTGCTTGAACGCGATAATCCGCCTGATCACATTGTTATTGAAACGTCCGGTCTGGCCCTGCCCAAACCGTTGATCAAAGCTTTTAACTGGCCGGAAATAAAAACCAAAGTTAGCATTGATGGGGTAATCAGCGTTATTGACGCACCCGCTTTTAACGATGGCCTGTTCGCCCATAACCCCGCTGCGGTGCAAACGCAACGCGAAATGGATGAAAACATTTCCCACGAAACCCCACTGTCCGAAGTTTTTGAAGACCAGCTCATGGCCGCCGATATGGTTTTGCTTAACAAGGCAGACCAATTAAATGACGGGCAAATAAAAGAACTTATTTCCAAGCTTGAAAAACAATTACGCCCCGGCGTTCATGTTGTGCCCACCAGCCACGGTAATGCCCCGGTTGATGTTTTGCTTGGCCTTGATGGCGCGGTTGAAGACGATATTGCCAATCGCCCATCGCACCATGATGACCATGACGATGAGCACGACCACGACGATTTTGAAAGTTTCGTGATTGACCTTGGCCCGGTTGTTGATACAGAAAAATTAGAACAAGTTTTAATAAACGTGGCGCGTGATTTTTCGGTATTGCGGATAAAAGGTTTTGTTGATGTGGCGGGCAAACCTTCGCGTTATTTGGTGCAAGGTGTCGGCACGCGCTTTACCCGCTATTTTGATCGCCCATGGGGTGCAGACGAACAACGCCAAAGCAGGTTGGTAATAATCGGCGAAACCGGGCTTCAACAAAAAGAAATAACAAACGCCATTAAAGCAATCGGTGGTAACGCCTGATGCATTTGCTTGCCGCCCAACCCGGTGAAATTATAGATGGAACCGAAGCGGTTGATCTGGGGCAAACGCCGGGTGACATAATAATTTTATGTTCATCCGATACCGACATGGCCGCACTTTCTGCGGCTAGAAGCGCATTAAATGGCGCAACCGCCAGCCCGTCATTTCGTTTGGCCAACATAACCCGGCTTGGGCACAACATGTCGGTTGATGTTTATGTTGAAAACATTATTGCCAAGGCAAAATTGGTAATCGTTCGCCCATTGGGTGGGCGGGCATATTGGACTTACGGGGTGGATGAAATATCTGCCATTTGCAATGAAAAAAATATTCCCCTTGGCTTTATCCCCGGTGACGATCAGGCCGATGCCGAATTACAGCGCCTTTCAACCGCCAACGCGGTTGATGTCCATGCCTTGTGGCAATACATGGTCCAAGGCGGGCCACAAAACGCAAAAAACTTTCTTGCCCGCACTGCCCACATGGCGGGGTTTAACGTTGAATTTAATGAACCGCGCGCATTGGTGCCCGCCGGAATTTACTGGCCGGGAACCGTGGCCGGTGAATTAAGCCTGGAACAATTGCAGCAAAACTGGCGCGAAGGCATGGCGGTAACCCCGCTTGTATTTTACCGCGCATTGTTATTAAGCGGTGATTTAGCCCCCGTCGATGACATGATAAATGCCCTGATGGATCAAGGGCTTAATCCATTGCCGGTATTCGTTGCCAGCCTGAAAGACCCGGTTTCGCTTGCAACGCTGGCGGGATTTTTAGACCAGGTCGATTTAAATTCTGAACAAACAGAAATGCCATTGGGTGCGGTGGTAAACCTGACCGCATTTGCCAGCGCCAAACCGGGCGAACAACCATCGATCCAAACACCGTTTGAAAAACATTCCCTTGTGGTGGTGCAGGCCATATTGGCAAGCGAACCTTTGGCAAGCTGGCAAAGCTCGACCAGGGGTTTAAGCCCGCGCGATATTGCCATGCACGCATCTTTGCCCGAAGTTGATGGCCGCATCATAAGCCGGGCCATTGCATTTAAATCGGTCAGCGAATTTGATAAAAATTGTCAATGCGATGTGGTTAGGTTTGAAAGCGTTCCTTCAAGAATAGATTTTGTTGCAAAACTTGCGTGGCGTTGGGCGTGGTTGCGCACCGCGCCAAAATGGTCAAAACGCATTGCATTAGTTTTGGCCAATTATCCCAACCGTGATGGCAGGCTTGGCAACGGGGTTGGTTTAGATACCCCAAACGGTGCGGTCATGGCATTAAGGGCGATGCAAGAAGCTGGTTTTGAAATTGAAGATATTCCCAAAGATGGTGATGAATTAATTGCCAGATTAAAAAACGGCCCGACCAACGCCCATGATGCAAATAAAATTGCGGGCGCCGAAAACATTTTTTCACTTGAAAGCTATGATGAATTTTTTAACGGGTTAAAACCGACGGTACAAAATGCCATAACCGAAAAGTGGGGAAAGCCTGAAAGCGATCCATTTTTTATTTCTGAAAAAAAATCTTTTGCTATGCCCGCATATATGTTGGGCGATGTTGCGGTTTGTTTGCAACCGGCACGCGGCTATAACATTGATCCGGTAAAAACCTATCACGACCCTGATTTAGTTCCGCCCCATGGTTATTTGGCATTTTATGCATGGTTACAAAAAGAATTTGACGCAGATGCAATTATTCATTTTGGCAAACACGGAAATCTGGAATGGTTGCCGGGTAAAGCGTTGGCCCTTTCTGATGAATGTTTTTCTGAAATTGCCCTTGGCCCCACGCCAAATATTTATCCATTTATTGTAAATGATCCGGGCGAAGGAACCCAGGCCAAGCGCAGAACATCGGCCGTTATAATTGACCACCTGACCCCGCCACTGGCCCGGGCCGAAAGCTACGGCCCGCTTCGCGACCTAGAAGCATTGGTTGATGAATATTTTGAAGCATCGGGTTCAGACCCAAGGCGGACAAAAATATTAAAGCGCGAAATATTGGAACTAAGTCACGTTACCGGCTTGGCCGAAGATTGCAAAATGGTCGAAGGTGAAAACGATGACGCCAGTCTACAAAAACTGGATTCCTATCTTTGTGAATTAAAAGAAATGCAAATCAGGGATGGCCTGCACATATTCGGGCAAAGCCCAACCGGTGCGCAGCTTGATGCATTGATTGTTGCGTTGGTTCGGGTGGCGCGCGGGTCTGGTATTAGCGAGCAAAGCATTTTAACCGCGCTTGCGCTTGATATGGGGTTTGTCGGTTTTAATCCGCTCAATTGCGAGATGGGGGAAAACTGGCAAGGAAGCAAACCTGAAATATTAAAAAACCTAAATCAGGATAACTGGCGCAGTAATGGCGATACGGTTGAACGGTTGGAATTGCTGGCACTTGAACTGGTGGCTGAAAAAATAAAGCCGCAGGAAAATTGGCAAAACACAACCGCAGTATTGGGTGAAATTAAAACCCGCATTCGCCCGGTGGTGGAAATTTCCGGGCAAAAAGAAATCGAAGGCATAATCACCGCCCTTGAAGGGCGCTTCGTTAAGCCCGGGCCATCGGGTGCGCCAACCCGCGGGCGGCCCGAAGTTCTGCCCACGGGGCGTAATTTTTATTCGGTCGATATCCGCGCCGTGCCGACCAAAACCGCGTGGGAATTGGGGTGGAAATCGGCCTCCATTTTGGTTGAAAACCATTTTCAACAAACCGGCGACTGGCCCACCACCATGGGGCTTTCGTGCTGGGGAACATCGTGCATGCGAACCGGCGGTGACGATATCGCCCAGGCATTGGCATTGATGGGGGTAAAACCCACATGGGATAGCGCGACGGGTAGGGTTTTGGGCTTTGAAGTAATGCCCGCCAGTGTGCTGGGTCGCCCACGGGTCGATGTTACCTTGCGGGTATCTGGTTTTTTCCGTGATGCTTTCCCCGGATTGATGGATTTATTTTCTGCTGCCGCAATTTCGGTTAGCGGGCTGGATGAAAACGAAAGCGAAAACCCCCTTGCCGCTAACGTAAAAAATGATGTGGCGGCATTGATAGCTGGCGGAATGGATGGCGAAGAGGCCCAAAGGCGGGCATCGTTTAGGGTGTTTGGTTCCATGCCCGGTGCATATGGCGCGGGCTTGCAGGCGCTAATGGATGAAGGCGGTTGGGAAACCGACGCTGATCTTTCACGCGCTTATGTTGCCTGGGGTGGTTATGCCTATGGCGGCGGGGCGGCGGGCGAAGCCCAGCACGGGATTTTCGCAAAGCGCTTGGGCAAAATGCAAGCGGTGGTTCACAACCAAGACAACCGTGAACACGACTTGCTTGATTCGGATGATTATTACCAATTCGAAGGCGGCATGACAGCCGCCGTGCGCTCGCTTTCCGGTGCCCAGCCGGTTGTCTGGCATGTTGATCATTCCCGCCCTGAAACACCAAAACCGCGCACCTTAGAAGACGAAATCGCTCGCGTTGTCCGCGCCCGTGTTGTAAACCCCAAGTGGATAGCGGGCGTAATGCGCCATGGCTATAAAGGCGCATTTGAAATGGCGGCAACGGTTGATTATATGGTATCGTTTGCGGCAACAACTCACGCGGTCAAGGACCACCATTTTGATGTGGTTTATCAGGCCTATATAGATGATGTTGATGTTAGGCAGTTTTTTGAAACCCACAATCAAGACGCTCTGGAAGAAATGAGCAAACGTTTGCTTGATGCGATGGATAGGGGTTTGTGGAAACCAAAGCTTAATTCCGCAGCTAGCGAGCTAAAAAAAATTATAAATGAGAACAGAAAATGACCGCTAAAAAAACCACAAGCAAAACAGCAAAAACAAAAAACCCCAAAGACACAAAAAAATCCAAAGACAAAGAGCTTGTGTTTGGATGGGAAGAATGGGTGGCGCTGCCCGGTCTTGGGCTTCCGGCGGTTAACGCAAAAATAGATACCGGGGCAAAAACATCATCATTGCATGCGTTTATGATTGAACCTTATGGTTCGCACGCTAAACCGCGGGTGCGTTTTGGTGTGCACCCGTTGCCCGATCGCCCCGATATAGAAGTTTTTTGTTCGGCCGAACTGGTTGGTCAACGCGAAATTACCAGCTCTAACGGCGAGATCGAACTGCGCTACATTATAAGAACACCTGTCAAAATCGCCGGGCAGGAATGGCCCATAGAAATATCACTAACCAATCGCGAAACCATGCAATACCGCATGTTATTTGGCCGCACATCGTTAAAAGAAAATATCATCGTTGACCCTAATCAATCATGTGTGCAGGGCGAACTGTCAGAAGATTTGTATGAAGGTATGCCCAAAGCAAAATTCCGCCGGGCAAATCTTAAAATTGGTATTCTAACGCGCGAACCAAACAATTATTCGACCAAGCGTTTGGTCGCGGCGGCGGAAAAACGCCACCACATGGTAGAAGTAATCGACACCACCCAATGTTACATGAATATTACATCATCGCGCCCCGAAGTGCATATCGACGGACGTTCGCTCGAAGGGTTTGACGCAATAATCCCGCGCATCGGTGCAACGGTTACTTTTTATGGCACCGCGGTAGTGCGCCAGTTTGAGGCAATGGGTGTGTGGGCGCTTAATTCATCACATGCCATCAGTGCGGCGCGCGATAAATTATATGCCCATCAATTGTTGGCCCGTTCCGGCATCGGCATGCCCGATACCGGTTTTGCCCGTTCACCCAAAGCAACCGCTGAATTGATAAAATTTGTCGGCGGCGCGCCGTTGGTAATAAAACTGTTAGAAGGCACCCAAGGCCGCGGCGTGGTTTTGGCCGAAACCCGCAAGGCCGCAGAATCGGTTATCGGCGCGTTTCAGGGCCTAAAAGCGAACATTTTGGTACAAAATTATGTCAAAGAAGCCGAAGGTGCCGACATCCGCTGTTTGGTTATCGGCAATAAAGTGGTGGCATCGATGAAACGCCAAGCCGAAGAAGGCGATTTCAGATCTAACTTACATCGTGGCGGCAAGGCCAAACGGGTACGCATAACCAAGGAAGAGCGCGCAACCGCGGTGCGGGCCGCCCGGGTTATGGGTTTGGGCATGGCGGGCGTTGATTTGTTGCGCTCGTCCACCGGGCCAAAGGTTCTGGAAGTAAATTCATCACCCGGGCTTGAGGGCATTGAAGAAGTAACCGACCTTGATATCGCTGAATTGATAATCGAACACGTCGAAAAACATGCTCGCCCACTTAAAACCAGTGCAGTGCGCAAGCGCTAAAACAATAATTCTTGGCTGATTTATTTATGCCCGCTTTTTTTAAGCCAGCATTTGCAAGTCATCACTGTCGCCGTCATCGCTATCGCTGGCGGGGCTGGTCGTGGGCAGGGTAAAGCTAAATTCGGAACCGGAACCTTCTTTGCTTTTAACGCTCATTTTACCGCCGTTGCGTTCGACCAATTCTTTACACATCAACAACCCCAGCCCGGTTCCCTTTTCCCCGTTGGTTCCTGCGGTGGTAACGTTTTCGGCAAGGTTAAAAAGCTTTGCCGCCATTTCATCGCTCATGCCGCGCCCGGTATCGATCACGCTTATGGTGGCGACATCATTATTTGCGCTTGTCTGAATGGTTATTTTTCCACCCGCATCGGTAAATTTTATGGCGTTGTTAACAAGGTTGCGAATTACGGTATCAACCTGATTAGGATCGGCAAAAGCCTTGATATCCATTTTTTCTAGGTCGATTTTAATTTGTTTGTCATTGGCAACAGGTTCCAACACATCAACGGTGCGCGCGGCAATATCAAAAACATTAAAACTGCTTGGCACCGTTTCAATCCGGTTCATTTGCACCCGCGACCATTCAAGCAGGTTTTCCAACAATTTAAATACCCGGCTCGCCCCATCGTGAATGTGTTCGGCGTATGTTTTAACTTCTTCGGCGCTTAATTCATCACCAATTTGTTTAATAAGGCTGGTATAGCCCAACAATGATGTAAACGGGCTTCTAAGGTCGTGCGCAATTATGGAAAAGAATTTATTTTTTTCTTGGTTTAATTTTTCCAATTCATCGTGGGCCAACGCCAATTCTTCGGCCATGGCTACGTATTGTTCGTTAATTGCCTCGGCCCGTTCGCGTTCATCTTGCAAGGTAACCATGTCTTGGACTAAGCGATTGTTGCTTTTGCGCAAGCTTTGCTCGGTTTTGCGCAGGCTAATCGCCAAACGTATAACGTTGCGCAACATGGATTCTTCCGTCCCGTCCCACGGCATTGCCGCCAATGCGCCGGCTTCAACGTATTTGCGTTCAATTTCAGGGGCGTGAATGTCCATTAAAACAACAATGGGAATTTTAATTCCGGCTTCGCGTGCATCCGAACAAAGGTTTATCACTTCGGCGCGGTGGGGTTCGGAACTGCGGATAAGGCATATAT
>JAOULV010000177.1 GCA_029881835.1 Rhodospirillaceae bacterium | reverse complement strand
GGCAAAAACCGCCGGGCGAAGGCTTTCAACCCTTAGGCAGTATTTTCGTTTTTTATATTCCGAACGCATTCGCGAAGATGACCCGACCACGGCGATTGACGGTCCACGCCAAGGCAAAAGCCTGCCAAAATATTTAAGCGAGGATGAGGTCGAGCGTTTGATTGAGGCCGCCCACCGCCACAGCGGGTCTGATGGTTTGCGCTTGGCCGCATTGGTCGAGCTTTTATATGCAACCGGCCTTCGCGTTAGCGAACTTGTCGGCATGCCTTTGCGCGCAATATCGCGCGATGGGCGCATACTTACCATTGCCGGTAAGGGTGGCAAGGAACGCATTGTTCCATTGTCCGAACCCGCCAGCGATGCGCTTGTGGCTTACCTCAAGGTCAGGGATAGTTTTTTAGGCCGTGCCAAAAAACCATCGCCTGCGGTTTTTCCCTCACGCGGAAGTTCGGGCCATCTAACGCGCGCGCGGTTTGGGCAACTATT
Organism: Rhodospirillaceae bacterium; assembly: GCA_029881835.1. GTDB lineage: Bacteria > Pseudomonadota > Alphaproteobacteria > Rhodospirillales > Magnetovibrionaceae > DAOVVL01. Next base: position 3,343 of record JAOULV010000177.1, on the reverse strand, counting down.
AAAAGAGCTGGCGCTTGAGGCGGGGATTGACGCTAAAAAAGTCTCGCCCCACGTGCTTCGCCATTCGTTTGCCAGCCACCTTTTGGCCCATGGCGCTGATTTGCGCTCGTTGCAACAAATGTTAGGGCATTCAGATATAGCCACAACCCAGATATATACCCACGTTTTGGACGAACGGTTAAAACAACTGGTAGCCAGCGCCCATCCGCTTTCTACGGGGGATTAGGGGATTAGCCCAATTATGCCTTTGGTGCTATAAGGGCTTTTGGGCAACAATGGGAAAAATATGGTGATTTTACAGCAATCCTTGGATATGAATTAAGTTAGATTTAATGACAATTGCGCCAAACAGCCAATAATCAAGAAACAATATACAAAGGAGGCCCTCCCCAATGAGCTTTACAATAATAGACCAAGCCCGTGCGCGTTTAAATCGTTCAGAGCTGGCGGTCCCGGGTTCTAATCCGAAGTTTTTGGAAAAAGCCGCCGCCGGAACGGCCGATGTGGTTTTTCTTGATCTCGAAGATGCGGTTGCGCCCAATGACAAAGAACAAGCGCGCAAAAATGTAATTGCCGCCCTTAACGATCTTGATTGGTCGGGTAAGGCCGTATCGGTTCGCATAAACGGGCTTGATACCCATTACATGTACCGCGATGTGGTTGACGTAATAGAACAAGCTGGTGCCAAGCTTGATATGATCATGATACCCAAAGTCGGAACCGCGGCAGATGTGTATGCGCTCGACATGATGGTAACGCAAATAGAAGCGGCTATGGGATTTCAGAAAAAAATCGGGTTTGAGCTTATTATCGAAACAGCGCTTGGCATGGCCAATATTCACGAAATAGCCGCCGCCAGCCCGCGCAATGAATCCCTTCATTTTGGTGTTGCCGATTATGCCGCTTCAACCAAGGCCCGAACCACCAACATTGGCGGCCCCAACGCTGATTACGGCGTTTTGACCGATGCGGTTGATGGGGGCAGTCGTGATTTCCACTGGGGTGACATGTGGCATTACGCCATTGCCCGCATGGTAGTGGCGGCACGTGCCAATGGCCTGCGCCCGGTTGATGGGCCATTTGGCGATATTGGCGACCTTGATGGTTATGGTGCGCAGGGCATGCGCGCGGCAGTATTGGGCTGCGAAGGCAAATGGGCAATCCATCCGACCCAGATAGACAAAGCCAATGAATTATTTAGCCCATCCGAAGCCGAAATAACCAAAGCCAAACGCATTATTGAAGCGATGGACCAAGCCCAAAAAGAGGGCAAGGGTGCGGTTACGCTGGATGGTCGGTTAATTGATATTGCCTCGATCAAACAGGCCGAAGTTGTGGTAAAAAAAGCCGAAATAATCGCCTCTAAATAAAGATTAATAATTGTTGGAACAAACGTATGCTGCATTATCTCGATTTTGAAAAACCGATTGCCGAACTTGAAGGCAAAATTGAAGAACTTCGCCACATTACCGGTTCGGGTGAAGTAAACATTGCCGATGAAGTAACCAAGCTTCAGGCCAAGGTCGACAAACAACTGCGTTCAACCTACGCCAAGCTTAACGCATGGCAAAAAACCCAGGTTGCGCGCCATCAAGATAGGCCCCATACGCTTGATTACATCAATGCCTTAATCGATGAATTCACCCCGTTGGCGGGTGATCGCCTGTTTGGCGAAGACAACGCGGTGGTCGGTGGTTTGGGCCGGTTCCGTGGTCGTTCGGTAATGATAATGGGCATAGAAAAAGGCAGCGACACGGAAAACAGGGTAAAACACAATTTCGGTATGGCCCGGCCCGAAGGTTACCGCAAGGCACAAAGGCTGATGAAAATGGCTGACCAATTTGGTCTGCCGATAATTGCGCTGGTTGACACACCGGGCGCTTTTCCTGGTGCCGATGCCGAAGCCCGTGGCCAGGCAGAAGCCATAGCCCGTTCAATGGAAATAAGCTTTCAGCTTAAAGTTCCATTTGTTGCCGTGATTATCGGCGAGGGCGGTTCAGGCGGGGCCATTGCGCTGGCGTGTGCCAATACCGTTTTAATGTTGGAACATTCCATTTATTCGGTAATTTCACCCGAAGGCTGCGCCTCAATTTTGTGGCGCGATGGTTCCGAAGCCAAAACTGCTGCCGAAGCATTAAAGCTAACCGCCAAAGACTTGTTTGAATTAGGTGTGGTTGATGCGGTCATCCCCGAACCATTGGGCGGTGCGCACCGTGACCCTAAATCCATGTATATGGCTTTGGGCGCCGAACTGGAACACGCAATCTATCAGATGGACGGCATTGATGGCGGGCAGTTGCGCGCAAGAAGGCGTGAGAAATTCATGGCTTTGGGGCAAAAAGGCCTAGCTTAAGATTCCAACACTTAAGCTTTTAAGCCGAAAGGCTTCCATGACAGTGTTTGTATTTTTTCCCCGAACCACACGGGCAAGGTTCATTGCGGCTGATCCGGCCCCAGGTATCGGGGTTGGCGGGGTCACGTTGAACGTCGCCTTTGCGTTTTAGGGTTGGAATGCTTTCTAATTCTGCCGCTGGTTTTTTCTTTGCAAATGCCGGGTCTTCGTGGCCTTCAAATGTTTCTTCCCTAGGGCGTTCAAGCAATTCTTCGGTTTCGCCCTCAGCCGGTGTGAATTGCAATTCCACGTGCGATAAAACCAGCGATACCCGTTCACGCAAGCCTTCAACCATCTGTTCAAACAGGTTAAATGCCTCGGTCTTGTATTCGTTCAGCGGATCACGCTGGGCATAGGCACGCAGGCCGATACCTTGGCGCAGGTGGTCAAGCGCCAACAAATGCTCTTTCCACATTTGGTCCAAAATCTGCATTAGCAAACTTTTTTCAACATCGCGCATAACCGCAGGGGTAAAACGCACGGCCTTTTCGGCCATTTTGCGATCAACCGCATCTTTGATGCGCTCTTGCATTTCTTGTTCGGCTATTCCTTCTTCCTTGGCCCAATCGGCAATGGCAAGGTCAAGCCCGAACAACCGCAGGGTTTCTTCGTGCAGGCGCTGGATATCCCATTCTTCCGGATATGCCTTGGGCGGAATTGCACTATGGATAAGATCTTCAATTACCTGATGGCGCATTTCAGAAACGTCTTCGGAAACATCATCGGCCGCCATCAATTCTTTGCGTTGTTCGTAAATGACCTTGCGCTGGTCGTTCATTACATCATCGAACTTCAGCAGGTTTTTACGAATTTCAAAGTTGCGACCCTCAACCTTTTGTTGGGCTTTTTCCAGCGCTTTGTTAATCCATGGATGAACAATCGCCTCGCCCTCTTGTAGGCCAAGCTTGACCAACATACTGTCAATGCGATCAGATCCGAATATTCGCATCA
>JAOULV010000176.1 GCA_029881835.1 Rhodospirillaceae bacterium | reverse complement strand
CGCCCTGGGCCACCATCGATGCGCCAAACACGTTGCGGTTTTGGTTTACCAAACGCTGGCAATCACGAAACAACAAACCGTTGCGTTGTTGGCGTTCGTAAAGGGCGTCGGTATAGCGTTCATCGGCATCCGATAATTTTGCGTTGGTTATTTCAACTCCATCCAAAATTGGCAAACCCAGTTCGCGCATTTTATTTTTTACTTCATCTTCACGCCCGATTAGCACGGGGTAACCATATCCGGCATTGAAAAAAGCCACCGCCGCACGGATTGATTTTTCTTCTTCGCCTTCGGCAAAAACAACGCGCCTTGGGTGCAGGGTCACGTCTTCGAAAATTGCCTGTAATGATGGTGCGGTCGGGTCAAGGCGGGCGGAAAGTTCATTTTTATATGCCGCCATATCAATTATCGGTTTTTGTGCCACGCCCGAATCCATTGCCGCCATTGCCACTGCCGGTGGTATGTGTGAAATAAGCCTGGGGTCAAACGGGGCGGGGATAATATATTCAGGGCCATAGCGCAGGTGTTTGTCGGAATAAGCCATGTCGACTTCATCTGGCACATCTTCGCGCGCCAGCTGGGCAATGGCATTAGCCGCGGCCACTTTCATTTCTTCGTTTATAGTGGTGGCACGAACGTCTAGTGCGCCACGAAATATATAAGGAAAGCCAAGAACGTTATTTACCTGATTGGGATAATCCGAACGCCCAGTGGCGATTATGGCATCGCTTCGCACTTCTTTTACATCATCGGGGGTTATTTCCGGATCAGGGTTGGCCATGGCAAAAATTATCGGTTTATCGGCCATGGAAGCCACCATTTCCTGATTAACCGCACCTTTGACCGACAGCCCTAAAAACACATCGGCCCCGACCATTGCTTCTGTCAGTGTGCGCGCATCGGTTTTAACCGCATGGGCGGATTTCCACTGGTTCATGCCCTCTGTCCGGCCTTGGTAAATTACGCCTTTGCTATCGCACATAATTACGTTTTCGTGTTTGACCCCCATGGCCTTTACCAATTCAACGCAGGCAATTGACGCCGCCCCCGCGCCGTTGGCGACAATTTTAATTTCAGACAAATCACGATTGGTAAGATGGCACGCATTAATAAGGCCGGCCGCGGTAATTATGGCGGTGCCGTGCTGGTCATCATGAAATACCGGAATGTCCATTATTTCGCGCAAGCGTTGTTCAATAATAAAACATTCTGGCGCGGCGATGTCTTCTAGGTTTATTCCGCCAAAGGTCGGTCCAAGGTAACGCACCGCACCAATAAATTCTTCAACGTCGGTGGTATCGACCTCGATATCGATGCCGTCAATGTCGGCGAAGCGTTTAAACAAAACCGCCTTGCCCTCCATCACCGGCTTTGATGCTTGCGCACCCAAATTGCCAAGCCCCAGCACCGCCGTACCATTGGAAATAACCGCAACCAGATTTCCTTTGGCGGTGTAATCATAAGCAAGGGTTTTATCGCGCTCTATCTCCAAGCACGGCGCGGCGACACCGGGTGAATAAGCAAGCGAAAGATCGCGCTGGCTGGTCAGCGGCTTGGTTGCCCTGATTTCAATTTTTCCCGGCCGCCCGCTGGAATGCAGTGCCAACGCTTCTTGGTCGGTGGTGTGGCTTGATTTATCGCTCATGATTTACCGTTCATTTTTTTATTTTAAGTGTTTGGCTGTGGTCCGTTGGGTTGAATCTAAGGCTCTATGGGTTCTGCGCCAAGGTGATTTTTAATAAACTTTAGTGGCAAAACCGCCCAAGACAGCATTAGTATGCCAATTATGGCAAAAATCAAAAAACCACGCTCTATCATTGACCGCAAGCGCCTTGGCGGAAGGCTGGAAGAAATATGCAAAAGTGCGCCTGCGGGCAAAATTGATCAGCAGATTAATCAAAATATTTTGGCTGAATTCAAAGAGGTGTTGGAAAAAGGCCACAATGAAATAAAGTCACGCTTTGAAAGCGGGGAAGAAGACGGGGGCCAAACATATAAAAATGGGTCATACCTGTTGGACCAAATTGTCGTAAGCTTGCATGAATTTGCAACCCAGCGCGTTGCCCCGCCCGCACTCAAAAACACAAAAAAAGATGGCGCCCAACAATTTTCAATTATTGCTACCGGCGGTTATGGCCGGGCAGAAATAGCGCCTTATTCCGATATCGATTTGATGTTTTTATTTAAACGCAAACCCGTACGCACGGAAGAAAAGCTGGTCGAATGGATGCTTTATATGTTGTGGGATTTGGGCCTGAAGGTCGGCCACGCCACCCGCTCGGTCAATGAAGCAATTAAAACCGCCAAGGAAGACCATACCGTTCGCACCAGCTTGCTTGATGCCAGAATAGTATCGGGTTCGGATGAATTGTTTAAAGTATTCTCCGAACGCTTTGCGCGCGAAATGTTATCTGCCAAGCAGATGGATTTTGTAAAAGCAAAACTAGACGAACGTGATGCCCGCCATGACCGCATGGGGGATTCGCGCTATGTTTTGGAACCCAACATCAAAGAAGGCAAAGGCGGCTTGCGCGATCTGCAAACCCTTTATTGGATAGCCAAAGCAATTTACCGCATTAAAGATATTTCCGAACTTGTGCCGCTCGGGGTTTTTGATGCCACCGATGTAAAACGTTTTGTCAAAGCGCAAGATTTTCTTTGGGGGGTTCGTTGTAATTTGCATTATGCCGCCGGGCGGGCTGAAGAAATTTTAAGCTTTAACGTGCAGGGCGATTTAGCAAAACGTATGGGCTATCGCAAGCGGGCGTCCGGTTCGGGGGTTGAACGGTTTATGAAGCATTATTTTTTGGTTGCCAAAGACGTTGGCGACTTGACCCGCGTGCTTTGTTCAATGCTGGAAGAAAGACACGATAAAAAAAGCAAACGCGCCTTTCCATCATTTTCTTTTTTAAAAAACAAACCCGAAGACTTCATCATTGAAAATGGTCGCTTAAACATAAAAAATAAATCGGTTTTCAGTAAAGACCCGGTCAATTTGCTTCGTTTGTTTGCCGAAGCCGAACGCCTTGAATCCGATATTCACCCCGAAGCATTGCGTAGTGTTTATAAAAATCTAAAATTATTAGATGCAAAAGTGTTAAACGATAAGGAAGCAAATAAACTGTTTATCGACATGCTGACCAACCCTAAAGGCCCGGAATTGACCCTTAGGCGGTTAAATGAAGCGGGCGTGCTGGGCAGGTTTGTTCCAGATTTCGGCCGGGTTGTTGCACAAATGCAATACGACATGTACCACGTTTACACGGTTGATGAGCACACCATAAACGCCATTGGTATTGTCAATCAGATTGAAATGGGTTTGTTGGCCAATGACCACCCGCTTTCAACCCAAATAATTCAGGAAATTAAATCGCGCCGGGTTTTGTATGTTGCGGTGTTGTTGCACGACATTGCCAAAGGCCGGGGCGGGGATCATTCCGAACTCGGTGCAGAGATCGCATTAAAACTTTGTCCGCGTTTTGGCTTTGATGAATGGGAAACCGAAACCGTTGCGTGGTTGGTATTGCATCATCTTGATATGAACCGAACCGCATTCAAGCGCGACCTTGATGACCCGCAAGCGATAAAACATTTTGTCGAACTGGTGCAATCGCCCGAAAGGTTGCGCTTGCTTTTGATTTTAACCGTGGCCGATACCCGGGCGGTTGGCCCCAATGTGTGGAACGGCTGGAAAGCAACGCTGTTGCGTGAACTGTATTACCGCGCCATGGAAGAAATAACCGGCAAATCACCGGGCGGGCGGGCCGATGCCCGGGCAGTGGAAACAAAAGCAAAGCTTGAGCTTGAGCTTGAAAACGATCCGGAAAAGTGGAGCAAGGAAGAAATCAATAATCATTTGGGCTTGGGCTACACCGATTACTGGTTAGGGTTTGATCTTGAACATT
>JAOULV010000005.1 GCA_029881835.1 Rhodospirillaceae bacterium | reverse complement strand
GCTTTATCAGCGAATGGGCAAAAAACCCCAGTTTTACCTCATCCGCGCATGGATACGCGGGCGTTTGTTTTGCTGCCCATGGCCGATATAGCGCCCGATTGGTGCCATCCTCGCACCAAGCAAACCCTTGATGAACTTATCAAAGCCTTGGGCACGGACCAGGTGGCAAGGGCGGTTGAGGGTGGTTAGGGCCATGCAATCACCAAACATAGCTGTTTTTAAGCTGTTTTCAGTGGTTTAATGGCCTTTTTTCTTGCCATATGGCATCCTTACAAATATACAAGGTGGCCTTGCGCCAATTTTTAAGCGTTCTTGAAATGGCGCGTCACGAAATAACAAACACCGGAGATCCCCGTCCATGGCCCGTGTAACGGTCGAAGATTGTATAACAAAAATCCCTAATCGCTTTGATTTGCTGATGATTGCAGCTCAACGTGCGCGTAACATAAGCTCAGGTTCCGAACTTACGATTGAACGCGATAACGATAAGAACCCGGTTGTGGCTCTTCGTGAAATTGCGGATGAAACAATTAACTTTTCAGAACTGGAAGACGGCATCATAACCGTATTACAGCGCTACGTTGAAATTGAAGAGCCAGAAGAAGACGAAATGGATTTGATGCAGGCCATTCATCATGACGTTGAAGAAGACGAAGTTGAAATGCAGGCCGACATCGAAGAAGAAGAAGAAGTAAAAGAAGACGTTTTAACAGTTCACGACGTCGCCGCCGAAGAAGTTGATGCCGCATTTGAAGATGCAGAAATCCTTCAGGAAGGGGGCGAGCTGGAGGAGTCCTAATTATGCACCGACACATACAGCATGTTTTTGTCATGTGTCGGCGTCGGATGATTTGCCAGCTACACTCAACGCATCTTAATTTATCTTTGGTTTTAAATTATAACAAACCCTTCGCTGGTTTACGGCGGAGGGTTTTGTCATGATGAGACAGTTTCAGCTTGTCGAAGCGATAAAGGCTTACGACCCCAATGCCGATGAAGATATAATAAACAGCGCTTACGTTTATTCGATGAAAGCGCATGGTTCGCAAGTGCGCGCATCGGGCGATCCGTATTTTTCCCATCCGTTGGAAGTTGCGGGAATTTTGACCGGGTACCGCCTTGACGTGGCCACAATTGCAACGGCGCTTTTGCATGATACGGTCGAGGACACCGGATCAACCTTAAGCGTTATTGAAAAAAACTTTGGCCCAGAAATTGCCAAGCTGGTTGACGGGGTAACCAAGCTAAGCCAGATAGAAATGCAGTCTGACCATTCAAAGCAGGCTGAGAATTTTCGCAAACTTCTGTTGGCCATGTCCGAAGACATTCGGGTTCTTTTGGTAAAGCTTGCCGATCGCTTGCACAATATGCGTACACTTCATTTCATCAAGGATGAACAAAAACGCAGACGCATTGCAACCGAAACAATGGAAATATACGCACCATTGGCAGAACGCATCGGTATGCAAGAGCTTAAAAACGAATTAGATGATTTGGCTTTTGCCGAACTAAACCCGGAAGCCAGAAATTCTGTCCTTAAACGGCTTGATTTTTTGCGTGATGAAGGTGGCGATTTAATTAAAAGAATTGTTGCCGAATTAGAACGCGTCCTGAGCGAAGCGGGCGTACAGGCCAAAGTATATGGACGTGAAAAAACACCTTATTCCATTTGGCGCAAGATGCAGCTTAAGGATGTTTCGTTTGAACAGCTTTCCGACATTATGGCTTTTAGGGTTGTGGTTAAGGATGTTGATGAATGTTATAAAGCGCTGGGTGTGGCGCATAATGCCTACCGCGTTGTCCCCGAAAGATTCAAAGATTACATTTCGGTCCCCAAGCCAAATGGTTATCGTTCGTTGCACACCGGCATAATAGGTCCTGAACGCCATAGGATTGAATTACAAATTCGCACAACCGAAATGCACGAAATTGCAGATAGGGGCGTTGCCGCGCACTGGGAATACAAACAAGGCAAACCCGCCAACATCACCGAGGGAAAACATTATCGCTGGTTGCGCGAATTGTTGGAAATTTTAGAAAACGCTGAAGAGCCGGAAGAATTTCTTGAACACACCAAGCTGGAAATGTTTCCCGACCAGGTTTTTTGTTTTACGCCCAAGGGCGAATTGATAAACCTGCCCAAAGACGCGACGCCGGTTGATTTTGCTTATGCGGTTCATACCGAAGTGGGCGACAGGTGTGTAAGCGCAAAAATAAATGGACGCATGGCACCGCTTAAAAGCGCCCTTAAAAACGGCGATCAGGTAGATATTGTTACATCAAAAAACCATACGCCATCACCAACATGGGAACGCTTTGTTGTAACCGGCAAGGCGCGCGCCAGAATTCGCCGTTTTATCCGCTTAAAAGAACGCGATCAATATATTGAGCTTGGCCACGCAATGCTTGAGCGAGCATTCTTGGAAGAAAATTACCCCTTAACCGAAAAGGGCCTAAAAGGGGTTTTGAAAAACTTCCAAAAAGATAGCGTTGATGATTTGGAGGCAGAGGTCGGCAATGGCCACATTTCAGCCCGCGATGTTGTTGAGGCCGTTTATCCGGGAACAAGAAAAAAAGCATCGGCCAAATCAGCCAAAGTTGTGCCGCTTGACCATGCAAGGTCGCAACAAGGAAAAAAAGAAGGCAGTGCCATTCCCATCAAGGGGCTTATTCCCGGTATGGCTGTCCATTACGCCAGATGTTGCCACCCGCTTCCGGGCGATAGAATTGTTGGCATAATCACCACCGGTAAGGGCGTGACCATACACACCATTGATTGCGACACCTTGGAGGGCCTTACCAATGAACCGGAACGCTGGATAGATGTTTCGTGGGATGCGGGTGCCAGCAAGGCCGAAGCCCACGTAAGCAGGGTTCATCTTATTGTTCTTAATGTTCCGGGCAGCCTTGGTGATTTATCAAATGTGATTGCCAGAAATAATGGCAATATATCCAACCTCAAAATTACTTCCCGTCAGGCCGATTTCTTTGACATGATTGTGGATATTGAGGTCAAGGACGTAAAGCACCTTTCCGAAATAATCGCCGCATTGCGCGCAACGCCAGCCATCAATTCGGTTGAACGCGCCAAAGGATAATTGTGAGGGTGCAATTAATGACAAAAAATGATTTTTTAACTGCAATAATCACCCTCAATTGTTTATAGTTTTAATATGTTTCAACGTCGCGCTAAACCGAATGTATTTATCAGGTTACGAGAATTCTTCTGGCCCAGCGCCGGGTGGCATCGCTCGACCAGATATGTGTTTCATCGGGTGGCGCGTATTCCGGGGTCATCTTATTCTCTCGCCGCCGGCTTTGCCTGTGGGGCGGCAATTTCAATGACGCCGTTTGTCGGTCTGCATTTTGTTTTGTCTGCCATTGTTGCCTATGCAATGCGCGCCAATATACTTGCCAGCGCAATCGGAACGGCGGTGGGCAACCCATGGACTTTTCCGTTTATATGGGTGTGGATTTACAATGCCGGACTATGGATGATTGGCAGTGGCCATTTAGACAGCACGGAAGTTGAATTCGCGACAGTGTTTTCGCAGTCAATGGAGGCCCTGATTAGGTTTGATATGGCATACCTGATAAAAACTTCAGGCCCGGTATTGTGGCCAATGTTGGTGGGTTCGCTACCAACGGCAATTGTAACGTGGATAATTTTTTATGTGCCGTTGCAGCCCATGATATCGCGCTATCAAACAAAACGTAGCCACAAGCGAAGCAAAAAAAGACGCGAGCGCAAAAAAGAAAGGGCAGAGCGCCCCCAACTTGCAGACGAGGATTTGGAATTGATGGTTTCAAGCGACGTAATACCAGAAACCATTGTTGCGGATAAAAAATAATTATGAAATCTTCCGGCACAACAAACACAAAAAACCGTCTTCGTCTTGGCGTTAACATTGATCATGTTGCGACAATCCGCAATGCCCGTGGCAGCAATTACCCCGATCCGGTGCGTGCGGCAAAAATTGCTGCAGAATATGGCGCCGATGGGATAACCGCACATTTGCGCGAAGACCGCCGCCATATAACAGATAGCGATATTCACCGTCTTAGTGATGAAATTAATTTGCCGCTTAATCTTGAAATGGCAGCAACAAATGAAATGCTGGAAATAGCCATTCGCCACAAACCGCATGCAGCATGCGTTGTTCCGGAAAAAAGGGAAGAAAGAACAACCGAAGGCGGGCTTGATGTTATTGGGCAAATGAAACATTTGGAACCGTTTGTTAAAACGCTGGTTGATGCAAATATCAGGGTTTCATTGTTTGTAGAACCAGACCCGGCGGTTTTGGATGCGGCAAAAAAACTTGGCGCACCAGTGGTCGAATTGCACACCGGTTCATATTGCGATGCGCCATTAGGTGAAAAGCGCAACAACGAATTGCAGCGAATAATAAAAGCGGCAGCGCATGCCGATGAAATAGGGCTTGAATGTCACGCCGGACACGGGTTGACGTTTGATAGCGTTACGCCTGTTGCTGAAATTAAAACAATAGCAGAATTAAACATTGGCCATTTTTTGGTTGGTGAGGCTATTTTTGTTGGGCTTGGCAGTTCCATTACCGAAATGCGCAGATTGATGGATGTTGCCAGGGGTGGGGGCAAAAAATGATAATTGGCGTTGGAACCGATCTTTGTGACATAAGGCGAATAGAAAAAACCCTAGAACGTTTTTCAGACCGCTTTATTGATCGCATCTATACCGATATCGAACAAAAAAAATCTGAACGTCGCGCAGCAAAAGCAAATTCGCTTGCCATGTTTTATGCCGCCAAGGAAGCCACTGCCAAGGCATTGGGAACCGGATTTCGCGAAGGCGTGTTTTGGCGCGATTTAGGTGTTGATAATCTGCCGAGCGGGCAACCAATAATGAAATTAACCGGCGGTGCCTTGGCGCGCTTGGAAAAGCTAACCCCACCGGGGATGCGGGCAAAAATAGACATATCCCTAACCGATGAATATCCGCTGGCCCATGCGGTTGTGGTTATTTCCGCTGTTCCGCCCGGTAATCCGTCTTAAATAAAATGGAAAAAGCCATATTTACCATATTTATAAGGCAAATGGCACTTGTCCTTGACAGGGTGCCCGCCCTCAGGCTTTGTTCCTTGCAACTAATGCCTAGATTTTAGCAAATAATTGGAATTTACAAAGAATGTCAGAACGACCAGAAGACCTTGTCCCCGATGTTGGCGAAAGTTTGCGTGGCGCTAAAGAAAGCGCAAAAAATAGCGGCGGTCTTTGGGATACATCAAAAACCGTAATTTATGCGGTATTGATTGCCATGTTTGTTCGCACCTTTGCCTATGAACCGTTTTCCATTCCTTCAGGGTCGATGATACCAACGCTTTTGGTTGGCGATTATTTGTTTGTTTCAAAGTTTTCTTATGGTTACAGCAAGCATTCATTTCCGTTTAGCCTGCCATTGGTGCCGGGTCCTGACAGAATTATGTTTTCTGAACCCAAACGCGGTGACGTTGCGGTATTTAAGCTTCCGTCCGATGGAAAAACCGATTACATCAAACGTTTGATTGGCTTGCCGGGTGATAAAATCCAAGTAAAAGGTGGTTTGCTTCATATAAATGGCGAACCCGTGTGGCGCGAACCGGCCGGGGTTTATGCTTACCGCGACACTTACGGGCGCAATCACAATACAAAAATATATACCGAAATACTTCCCGGTGGGCGTAGGCATGCCATAATCGAAGAAAATGATACCGATATTTCCGATAACACGGTGGAATATACGGTTCCACCCGGACATTACTTTGCCATGGGTGATAACCGCGATAATTCAAAAGATAGCCGTTATTTGGATGACGTTGGTTTTATTCCGGTTGAAAATTTGGTTGGCCGGGCCGAAGTGCTGGTGTTTTCCTATTCTGGTAGTTTGTGGAAGTTCTGGCAGTGGGGTGAGACCATACGGGCCGAGCGTTTTTTCAAGGGTCTGAATTGATAATCCATGAATAAAACAACAAGCAAAACCACCAACGCAGTTGAAAAGATTCTTGGGCATGAATTTAAAGATGTTTCATTACTTGAAACCGCACTTACACATTCAAGCGCCGCAGAAAGCCATCTTAACTCCAACGAACGTTTGGAGTTTCTTGGCGATAGGGTTTTGGGCGTTGTTATAGCGCAAATTCTTTATGATAAATTCGAAAACGAAAACGAAGGAAGCTTGGCCCGCAGGTTTGCAGCCCTAACTTCGCGTGACGCACTGGCAGATGTCGCGGGAAGTTTGGGTATTGATGGTTTTATTGAAACATCTCCTGCGGATTCTGCAACATCGAAACGGGGTAAACAAACACTGTTGGCAGATACCATGGAAGCATTGTTGGGTGCACTGTTTCTTGATGGCGGTCTTGAGGTTGTTTCTAGTTTTATTACCACAAACTGGGATAAATTACTCAACTCTGATATTAATCCACCAAAAGACGCAAAAACCGAACTACAGGAATGGACGCAGGCAAATGGTTTGGGCTTGCCAGAATACAAATTGGTTAAACAGTCCGGCCCCGATCATGCGCCGCTTTTTACCATTGCGCTCGCGATCTCTGGCCACGGCAAACATATTGGCAAAGGAAGCTCGCGCCGTAATGGCGAAATGGATGCGGCAGAAACATTTCTTCGCACTTTAAAGGAAAACAAATGACAGACGGCGCTAACCAACGTTGCGGCTTTATTGCCGTTTTGGGCGCGCCCAATGTGGGCAAGTCTACCTTGGTCAACCAAATGGTTGGGGCCAAGGTTTCAATAGTTTCGCCCAAGGTGCAAACAACCCGCGCCCGGGTGATGGGTATTGCAATTCGTGGTGATGCCCAACTGGTGTTTATTGATACCCCCGGCATTTTCGAACCGCGTCGCAGGTTAGACCGCGCCATGGTTGCCGCCGCGTGGGGCGGGGTGGGCGATGGCGATGTGCGTTTGTTTTTAATTGATGGCGAAAAAGGCATAGATTCCAACAGCAAAAAAATTATTGAACGCCTAAAAAAACAAAATATTCGTTGCCACCTTGTTATCAACAAGGTTGATAAAGTTAACAAGCCGGAACTTCTGGAACTTGCCGCCAGCCTTAGCAAGCAAGAAATTTTCGATGAAATATTTATGATTTCGGCTCTTAGCGGTGACGGGGTTGGTGATTTGGCTGACTTTTTAGCCAAACAAATGCCAGCTGGTCCGTGGCATTTTCCCGAAGACCAGATGTCGGATATGACCGAACGGCTTTTGGCCGCAGAAATTACCCGCGAAAAGCTTTATCTTGAACTGCACCAAGAACTTCCCTATGCCGCAACGGTCGAAACCGAAACATGGACAGAAAAGCCCGACGGTTCGGTCCGGATAGAACAAGTCATATTTGTCGAGCGCGATAGCCAAAAAGCCATCATCTTAGGCAAAGGCGGTGCGCAGATTAAAAAAATTGGTGAATCATCGCGCAAAGAATTGGAAGAAATCCTTAGCCGCCGGGTTCATTTGTTTTTGTTTGTCAAAGTCAGGGAAAAATGGGGCGATGACCCGGAACGCTACCGCGACTGGGGCTTGGATTTCGGGGCGTAATAGGGTCTTTGCCTATTTTTTACTTGATATAATTCTAATATACGACCATATCTTAGAAGGTGTTTTTGGGCCGCAATACGCCCAATGATTGATGATTATTGGAGAATTTATTAAATGGAACTGCAAACTGACGGCGAAGGATTTCTTTCCAACCGTGCCGATTGGACACCGGAAGTGGCGCGTGAAATCGCAGCGCGTGACGGGGTCGAATTAAATGATCTGCACATGAAATACATTGTCGAGGCAAGGCGCATGTTTGAAGAATATGGCGTTGTGCCGCCGTTGCGTGGTTTTGTTAAGCAAATGGGTATCGACAAAAAAGACCTTTATGATGCCTTCATGACGGGGCCTATGAAGCTTATTTGCAAGTGGGGCGGCCTGCCCAAGCCGACCGGCTGCGTTTAAACGCAAACAAAATTAAAAAACCCCGGAACATGAATAACCGGTTCCGGGGTTTTTTTTATTTTGTATCTGGAAAATTATCCCAGCAGAACCTTTTGCGCCGCACCGCAGGCATCGCCATCGGTAATTGGTGCTTTCAGGTCTTTCAGTATGCCTTCAAGTGCCGCCAGGCAAAGGGTTACGTGGCTGGGGTTGGAGCTTTGCCCCATCAACCCGATGCGCCAGACCTTTCCGGCCAGCGCGCCCAAGCCCGCACCAATTTCAATGCCGTAATCGGCTAGCATGCGCCGCCTTACTTCGGCTTCGTCAACGCCTTGTGGAACTTTGATGGTGTTTAGCTGTGGCAAGCGGTATTGCTCTTCAACCAGCAACGAAAGGCCAAGGGCCTCAAGCCCCGCTTTTAACGCTTTGTGCATGCGCATGTGGCGTTTCCACGAATTTTCTATACCTTCTTCTTTCAGCATAACCAAGCTTTCATGCAGGGCATAAAGCGAATTAACCGGTGCGGTGTGGTGGTATGAACGCGCACCACCACCGCCAGCTCCCCAGTAACCCATTATCAGGTTCATATCCATGAACCAGCTTTGGACCTTGGTGTTGCGCCCGCGAATCATTTCAACCGCACGATTGGAAAATGTTACTGGTGAAATGCCAGGAATGCACGAAAGGCATTTTTGTGTACCTGAATAAGCCGCATCAATGCCCCATTCGTCAATTAATACAGGGGTTCCGGCCAGCGATGTAACGCAATCCATGATGCTAAGTGCACCATGCTCGCGCGCCAATTTGGCAATTGCCTTGGCGTCAGATTGCACCCCGGTTGAGGTTTCGGCATGAACAAAGGCAACCGCTTTAACGCCGGGGTTGGCCTTTAGCGCATCTTCCACTTTTTGTAGGTCAACCGGCTTACCCCAGTCATCTTCGACAATAATCGGGGTTGCACCGCAACGATCTACGTTTTCAACCATACGTCCGCCAAAAACGCCGTTTACGCAAACAATTACGCTGTCACCTTCTTCGACCAGATTTACAAAAGCCGTTTCCATTCCCGCCGAGCCGGGCGCGCTAACGGGTAGGGTTAGTTGGTTGGTGGTTTGAAAGGCGTAATGCAGCAATCCCTTCATTTCATCCATCATCATTACGAATTCTGGGTCAAGGTGACCGATTGTCGGCCTGCCTAATGCTTGCAATACACGCGGGTGAACGTCGGACGGGCCGGGCCCCATTAGGATTCGCTGGGGCGGGTGGAATGAACTAACGGTCATTTGATGTGTGTCTCCGGGGGAATATTGTTTTTGATTTGATTTCTAGAAGGTTTTTAAAGGTTACCAAGGATAGGCACAAGGCCATCTTTTTTGTATAAAAAATATTTTAATAACAATATCTTATAAGATGATATTCATACTTTACAATAACTTCGCCAATACCACCAAGTGTATTGGTACGGTTAAATTGTGCTTTGCTTGATTCTTGCTTTACTTAAAAGTCTTAAAGTCGTGCGCACTGAACAATAACACAAGGTAGTATCTGGTCCATGGAATGGCAGGATCAAGGAATAATTCTATCAAGTAGGCGTCATGGCGAAACATCTGCCGTGGTAAATATTCTTACGCGCAGTGGTGGAATACATTCGGGTCTTGTCAGGGGTGGCTGGGGCAGGCGAACGCGCCACGTTATTGAGCCGGGAAATCGTGTTCAGGCACGCTGGCGCGGACGGCTATCAGAGCATTTGGGCTCTTACAGCCTTGAGGTAGAGCATTCATTTAGCGCAAGAATAATGGCAGAGCCCATATACCTTGCCGCCATGACGTCGGCATTATCGCTAAGCGAAGGCTCAATGGCTGAACGCGAGGCCCACCCCAAGGCCTTTGACGGCCTATCTGCGTTGCTTGATATCCTTGATTCAGACGCACCAACGGCCCAATGGCAAAGCGCTTACGTAAAATGGGAAATAGGTTTATTGGGCGAACTTGGCTACGGGCTTGATTTCAGCAAATGTGCCGCCACCGGAACCACCGAAGACCTTGTGTACGTTTCACCCAAATCCGGGCGTGCGGTGTCAAGGGTTGCGGGCGAGCCCTATAAAAACGCAATGCTTGACCTGCCGGGGTTTGTTAAAATTAATGGTGAGGTGGCATCTTCGGTGGATGATGTGGTTTTAGGGCTAAAATTGACCGGACATTTTCTTGAACGCCACGTATTTAACCTGGGCGGCAGGCACCTGCCCAAGGCACGCGGGCGTTTTGTTGCCCGGATATCAAAACAAAAAACATTTTAAGAACACTTTTTAAACCCGCCTTGGCCTAGCATAATGGCGCAAATGTAATCGATTCTCTGGAGCAACCAATGGGCAAACCATCATTGCCAAATGAAATGGCGGGCGATATCCGCGATACCCGCTTGGCCGATGCCTTGGGCGAGCGTTATCTGGCGTATGCGCTTTCAACCATAATGAGCCGCTCTCTGCCCGATGTGCGCGACGGCCTAAAACCGGTTCACCGCAGGCTGCTTTACGCCATGCTTCAGCTAAAGCTTGATCCCAAATCAGGATTTAAAAAATGCGCCCGTGTGGTTGGTGATGTTATGGGTAAATACCACCCCCATGGCGATGCATCCATTTACGATGCCATGGTGCGATTATCCCAAGATTTTGCCGTGCGTTACCCGATGGTCGATGGGCAGGGCAATTTTGGCAACATTGATGGCGATAATGCGGCTGCCATGCGTTATACCGAAGCCCGCCTGACCGATGTCGCCATGACATTGTTGCGCGGTATTGACGAAGACGCGGTTGATTTTCGCCCCACATATGACGGCGAAGAAAGCGAACCGCAGGTTTTACCTGCGGCATTTCCCAATATTTTGGCAAATGGTGCCGCCGGAATTGCGGTTGGTATGGCAACGTCCATTCCGCCGCACAATGTTTCCGAACTTTGTGATGCCCTAAAGCATTTGATTAAGTTTCCCAACGCAACAGTTGGAAAATTGGTTGATTTTATTCCGGGTCCGGATTTCCCAACCGGCGGCATATTGGTCGAAGACCGCGCATCAATTGTTGATGCATATAAAACCGGGCGGGGCGGTTTTAGGGTGCGGGCCAAATGGGAAACCGAAAAAGCCGGGCACGGTACATGGAATATCGTAATTACCGAAATCCCTTATCAGGTACAGAAATCGCGCCTGATTGAAAAAATAGCCGAGCTTATCCAGAACAAAAAATTACCCATAGTAAACGACATCAGGGATGAATCTGCCGAAGACATCCGTATCGTGATTGAACCCAAAAGCCGCGCGGTTGAAGCGGAAATGCTGATGGAGCAACTGTTCAAGCTAACCGATCTTGAGCAGCGGTTTTCCCTGAACATGAACGTGCTTGATGCGGAAAATACCCCCGGCGTCATGAACCTGCGCGAAGTTTTAAGCGCATTTTTAGAACACCGCCACGTGGTGTTGAAACGTAGAAGCAAATTCCGTTTAGGTAAAATCGAACACCGCCTTGAAATATTGGGCGGACAGCTTATTGCATTTTTGAACCTGGATAAGGTTATCAAGATTATCCGTAACGAGGATGAACCCAAACCAAAGCTAATGAAGGCTTTCAAGCTTTCCGAAGTGCAGGCGGAAGCAATTTTGAATATGCGCCTGCGTCAGTTGCGCAAATTAGAAGAAATGGAAATAAAAACCGAGCACGATGCGTTGAGCAAAGAAAAGAAAGAGCTAAACAGCCTGCTTAGGAACGAAGATAAGCGCTGGAAAGTTATTGGCGATGAAATTGATGAAATTAAAAAAGATTATGGGCAAAAAACAGAACTTGGCAAAAGGCGAACCGTGATCGGCGAAGCACCAACAGCAATTATTGTGCCGCTAGAAGCAATGATTGAACGCGAACCGGTTAGTGTGGTTTGCTCGGAAAAGGGATGGATCCGTGCCATCCGTGGCCATGTTGAAAAAGGATCTGACCTTAAATTTAAAGAAGGCGATAAACCTAAATTCATGCTGCACGCCCAAACCACCGATAAATTGCTGGTGTTTGCCACCAACGGTCGGTTTTATACTATCGGCTGTGATAAATTGCCTGGTGGGCGCGGTCATGGCGAACCGTTGCGCCTGATGATAGACATGCAAGGTGACCACGACGTTGCCTCTATGATGATTTTCGAGCCTGAACGCGAAATAATGGTGGCGTCTGACGCGGGCAGAGGCTTTATTGTTCCGTCTGACGATGTGGTGGCGCAAACCAAAAACGGCAAACAGGTATTAAATCTTGGCGATGGCGAAGAAGCCGCAACGTGTTCATATGTGCCCGAAGACGCCGATAGTTTGGCGGTAATAGGGTCAAATCACAAACTCCTTATTTTTGATATCGAAGACATGCCCATAATGAGCAGGGGCCGGGGCGTGATACTGCAACGCTACAAAAAGGGCGGAAATGCGGTGTTGCGCGACGTTAAGGCCTTTGTAATGGATGGGGGGCTATCATATCCTTATGCTGGTGGCGAGCGGGTTGAGCCCAAAAAAGAGCTAAAGAAATGGGTTGGTAAGCGCGCAGGCGCAGGATTGAAGGCCATGCGCGGATTTCCAACATCAAATAGATTTACTTAAAAGCCATAGCCTGATATTTGAATTATCCAGTTTTTGATACAGGAATTTAGACATGAACCACGCAGTTAACATTCACCCAACCATGATTACGGCCCTGTTGCCGACATCTTCAAGCATGCTAAGGAACGTAATTTTAGCAGTTTTGGGGAGTGTTCTTTTGACCATTTCCGCCAAAATCCACATTCCGTTTTATCCGGTTCCGATGACCATGCAGACATTTGTGGTGTTGGGCTTGGGTGTTGCGTTTGGTTCGCGCTTGGGCGCGGCCACTGTTTTACTTTATTTGGCCGAAGGCGCCGCAGGCTTGCCGGTATTTTCTGGCACACCGGAAAAAGGTTTAGGGTTGGCTTATATGATGGGCACAACCGGTGGATATTTGTTGGGATTTGTCGTTGC
The DNA here is from genome assembly GCA_029881835.1 of Rhodospirillaceae bacterium. GTDB lineage: Bacteria > Pseudomonadota > Alphaproteobacteria > Rhodospirillales > Magnetovibrionaceae > DAOVVL01. The sequence continues at coordinate 2,351 of JAOULV010000005.1, read as the reverse complement.
CGCGTGGGCAGTGGGGCTTTTGGCCGAACGCGGATGGGATAGGGGCTTTGCCTCAACCGCCGCCGCCATGGTTATTGGCAATGCAATTATCTATTCGTTCGGTCTTTTGTGGCTAGGCTCGCTTCTTGGTTGGGATAAACCGATTATTGAATGGGGTATGACACCATTTTTGTTGGGCGATATCAGCAAAATAGCATTAGCGGTAATTGCAATGCCGCTTGCATGGAAAGCGCTGGGTAAAAGAAAAACCAAAAACTGATATGGCGTTTGATCAAAACAAAGGCATTGAAACGGGGCGATCATTTGCGGTCGCCCCGTTTCGCATTGATACACTGCAATCCTATCTTGCCGGATATTGGCTAATTAAGCGCGATATCCATCAGGTCGGTGAAGGGCAAAAAGTAACCCTTAACGGTAGCGCATCATTTGTGGTGGATGAAAAATCCCCGGCAGATACCCTTATCTATAACGAAGAAGGCTTGCTTGAAACGCCGGAGGGGAAATTTGATGCCACGCGTTCATACATATATAAATTTATCGGCAGCGCATTGGCCGAGGTAAGATTTAGCGACGGTGAATTTTTTCACGTACTTGATTTAAGCGCCGGCCCTTTAAGGGTTGAACACCATTGCGGTGATGATTTTTACCAAGGGCTTTTTCGCGCGGTGGATACAAACACCTGGCTTTCGGTCTGGCGCATTGAAGGCCCCAGAAAAAAACAGGTTATATCCACCCACTATATGCGCGTAAATAATTAGCCAAATATTACCTTTGGCAGCCATGTGGCGATTGCCGGGAATTGCGCCAGTATTAATAACCCAAAAATTTGTATCAATACGAACGGAATGACGCCGCGATAAATGTGCATTGTTGAAATTTCCGGTGGCGCAACGCCACGAAGATAAAACAGGGCAAAACCAAAAGGTGGCGTTAAGAACGATGTTTGCAGGTTCATCGCCATCATCACGCCCAACCAAACCGGATTGATATCCATTTTCAGCAAAACTGGTGCGACTATTGGGACAACAACAAAGATAATTTCAATAAAATCCAGAAAAAACCCAAGCACAAACATAACTGCCATGACGGCGATTATTGCACCAATTTGACCGCCGGGAAGATCAGAAAGAATTTGGTGTACAAATTCATCACCGCCCAATCCCCTGAACACCAATGAAAACACCGAAGCGCCAACCAATATAACGAATACCATGGCAGATATTTCCATGGTTGAACGCGATACCTCAAGCAAAATTGGGGTTCCGGTTTTTTCAACCTTGATGCTCATGGTGCTTATTATGCTGGCAATAACCCCTGCAGCAATTATTGCGGATGCCGCCATTGCAGCAACTATGGCAAAAATATTGTTGTTTGATATGTTTTCGCTGGCGACGCGCAAATCCATCGTGTTGGCAAGAACCAATAACAACACAAGCGCACCGCCGGACAATAATATAATTTTCTTTCCTTTGCCCCCGCCAAGACGATAACCAGCCAGCATAAGCCCACCCACGGCACCAACTGCGGCGGCTTCGGTCGGGGTGGCGATGCCGGCCAAGATTGACCCCAAAACGGATATTATCAACACCAATGGTGGGATAAGTGCTTGCATTATGCGCCCCCCCAAACCTTCAACATTTAATTCTTCTTGGGGAATTGCGGGCGATGATTCCGGGCGAAATACGGCCATAAAAACCTGATACGAAATATAAAGCCCGACTAACATTAATCCCGGCAGCAATGCGCCGGCAAACAGGTCGCCAACGGAAACTGGTTCGGGTGACCAGTTGCCAATTGTGCGCTGGGCATCAATGTAGGCATTGGAAATTTGATCACCCAACAATACCAAAACAATGGATGGCGGGATGATTTGGCCCAATGTACCCGCCGCACAAATTGACCCGGTGGCAAGGGTTGGCGAATAGCCGCGTCGCAACATTGTGGGCAATGATAATAGCCCCATGGTCACCACTGTGGCACCGACAATACCGGTGCTTGCCGCCAAAAGCGCACCAACAATGGAAACCGATATTCCTAAACCGCCACGGATTGAGCCAAAAAGCATTCCCATACTATCAAGCAGTTCTTCCGCCACGCGTGAGCGTTCGAGTATAACCCCCATAAAAACAAAAAGCGGAACCGCGACCAACACCTCGTTGGTCATGGCGTTACCATAAATGCGCGAAGGCATTGCGCCAAAAATAGAAAAATCAAATACGCCGAAAAACCATCCGATTGAAGCAAACAACAGCCCGGTTCCAGCTAACGTAAACGCAACCGGAAACCCGGCTAACAGAAAAACAACCGCAGTCGCAAACATAAGAACATCAAGTGATTCTTTTATATCCATT
>JAOULV010000175.1 GCA_029881835.1 Rhodospirillaceae bacterium | reverse complement strand
TGATGAACTTTATGATGAAAGCGGTAAAAAAAGTTTCAGGTTGCAAATAACCGGCAAGCAAAAAGAAAGCCTGCTGGCAAAGATAGAAGGAATAGAAGACCGCACAGCAGCAGAAAAAGTTCGTGGAATGAAATTGTTTGTCCGCCGCGAACAAATGCCAAAACTGCAAGAAGGGGAATTTTTTGTCTCTGAACTTGTTGGGCTGGAAGCAAGACTGCTGGACGGAAAATTATGGGGCCGGGTTGTGCTGGTGGATGATTTTGGCGCAGGCCCGGTAATAGAGGTGGAACTTGTAAACGGCAAAAACGAAATGGTGCCATTTACAATGGAAATAGTTCCAGAGGTTGATTTGGAAAAAGGCCTGATAGTGGTTGTTCCCCCGGAAGAACTGCTGGTCGGACCCGAAGGCCACGAAGAAGAAGTTGAAGAAGAAGGACAAGAAGGAGAAAAAAAGGAGCCCAAGCGGTGAGAGAGCCATTCAACGCCAGCGTGTTGAGCCTGTACCCGGAAATGTTTCCAGGGCCACTGGGCACCTCGCTTAGCGGTCAGGCACTGGAAAATGGCCTGTGGCGGCTGGAAATGGTGGACATTCGCGACTTTGCGAGCGATAAACACCGCACCGTGGACGATGCCCCTTTAGGCGGGGGTGCCGGAATGGTAATGCGCCCCGATGTGGTTGATGCAGCCATTCATAAAGCTAAGGAAAATCAAAGCGTTGAAAGACCACTGATTTACCTGACGCCCCGCGGCAAGCCCCTTGTCCAAGAACGGGTCAGGGAACTGGCCCAAAGCCCCGGCGTAATATTGCTGTGTGGACGGTTTGAAGGGGTCGATGAAAGGGTGCTGGAAAGGCACAAGGTGGAAGAAATATCCATCGGCGATTTTGTTCTTTCCGGTGGTGAATTAGCGGCGATGGTTTTGCTCGATGCGACAATAAGGCTTTTGCCGGGCGTCATGGGTAGCGAAGCATCGCTGGAAGAAGAAAGTTTCGAAAAGGGGTTGCTTGAATACCCCCATTACACCCGACCCCGCGAATGGGAAGGGATGAAGGTACCGGAAGTTTTGTTAACCGGGCACCACGAAAAAATTCGTAGCTGGCGGCGCCAGCGTGCGGAGGAAACGACCCGCAAACGCCGCCCCGATCTTTGGGAAGCTTATGCAAAGACGGAAAAGAATGAAGGTTGAAGAAAGTTAGGTTTTAATTAGGACAAATAATTTTTGGTTTTTGCCGCAAACAACGGTGAAAAATGTTTTGAAAGAAGAAGGAACCAGAGCCATGAACATTATTGAAGAGCTCGAAAACGAACAGCTGGCTAAATTATCCGGCGATCGCAAAATGCCCGAGTTTCATCCCGGTGACACAGTTCGTGTCAACGTGAAGATCATCGAGGGTGACCGCGAACGTTTGCAGGCATTTGAAGGCGTATGCATCGCACGCAAAAATGATGGGTTGAATTCATCATTTACCGTGCGCAAGCTTTCGTCAGGTGAAGGGGTGGAACGTGTATTCCCGCTTTATTCACCTAACGTTGCCGAAATTAGTGTTGTAAAGCGTGGCGATGTTCGCCGGGCAAAACTTTATTATCTGCGTGGGCGTACTGGTAAGCGTGCACGTATTGCCGAACAAACCGACGGCTATAAGGCAAAAATCACTGCCGATGAAAAAGCAGTTGCCGCCGAAGTAAAAGCCGAAGGCAAAAAGAAAGTTGCCAAAGGCAAAGCAGAAAAAGCAGCCGCCGAAACCGAAAGCACACCTGAATAAAAACAGGTTATTGATTTGCCCGTTACCATCCACCCATATTTTGGCGATGGTAGCGGGCAGTTAAATATAATAACGCCCCGACTTAAAGTGGGGTCAGCGCGCTTGAGGAACCCCATGACCGAAGCAACAACCCTTTTTGATAAAATCTGGAACGCCCATCTGGTTGATGTGCAAGATGACGGAACCTGCCTGATATATATTGACCGTCATCTGGTGCACGAAGTAACCAGCCCGCAAGCGTTTGAAGGTTTGCGTATGACCGGGCGCAAGGTTCACCGCCCGGGCGCGACACTGGCCGTGGCCGATCACAACGTGCCCACCACCAATCGTGCGGGCGGAATTAATAATCCGGAATCACGCTTGCAGGTTGAAACCCTGGAACAAAACGTTGCCGATTTTGGTGTTCCTTATTTTCCCACCGATGATATCCGCCAAGGGGTTGTGCATATTGTCGGGCCCGAACAGGGTTTTACCCTTCCCGGTACCACCATTGTTTGCGGCGATAGCCACACCGCCACCCACGGTGCGTTTGGCGCACTGGCGTTTGGCATTGGCACGTCAGAAGTCGAGCACGTTTTGGCGACGCAAACTTTGTTGCAGGCACCCGCTAAAAATATGTTGATAAAAGTTACAGGTAAAATGCCGGCAGGGGTTGACGCCAAAGACATCGTTCTTGCCATTATTGGCAAAATCGGCACCGCCGGCGGAACCGGATACGTGGTTGAATACGCGGGCCCGGCAATTGAAGCCCTGTCGATGGAAGGGCGCATGACCGTTTGTAACATGACAATCGAAGCCGGCGCACGCGCAGGCTTAATCGCGCCCGATGAAAAAACCTTTGAATATTTAAAAGGCCGCCCGATGGCGCCCAAGGGTGCTACGTGGGAACAAGCGGTTGCATATTGGAAAACTTTAAAATCAGATGATGGGGCAAAGTTTGACGCGGTTATTGAATTGGACGCATCCCAACTTGTGCCCGAAGTTACCTGGGGCACCAGCCCGGAAAACGTAATTCCCATTACCGGAAATATCCCTGACCCGGCCAGCGAACCCAACGCCGAAAAACGCGCGGCGTGGGAAAGGTCATTAAAATATATGGACCTTAAAGCCGGCGCGCCGATTGAAGGCACGCCGATTGACCGGGTATTTATTGGGTCATGCACCAACGGGCGGATAGAAGATTTGCGCATCGCCGCAAACATTGCCCGTGGGCGCAAAGTCGCGCCAAGCGTTGGTGCCATGGTTGTTCCCGGTTCCGGTCTGGTAAAAGAACAAGCCGAAGAAGAGGGCTTGGATAAAATATTTATCGAAGCTGGTTTTGAATGGCGTGAACCGGGCTGTTCCATGTGCCTTGCCATGAACGAAGACAGGTTGGAACCGGGCCAGCGTTCGGCCTCGACCTCAAACCGCAACTTCGAAGGGCGCCAAGGCAAAGGCGGGCGCACCCATTTGGTAAGTCCGGCCATGGCGGCGGCGGCGGCGATAAAGGGCTGCCTGACCGATGTGCGTAAACTGATGGCGGAAGGATAAGTTAAATGGAAAAATTCACAAAACTTACCGGTGTTGCTGCACCCATGCCTATTCGCAACATTGATACCGACATGATTATCCCTAAGCAGTTTTTAAAAACCATCAAACGCGAAGGTTTGGGTAAAAACCTATTTGATGAAATGCGTTATCTGGATGACGGTTCGGAAAACCCCGATTTCGTTCTAAATAAACCGGCTTATCGCAAAGCATCAATTATTGTTGCGGGTGATAATTTTGGTTGTGGCTCATCGCGCGAACACGCACCGTGGGCGTTAAATGATTTTGGCATCAAGGTTATTATTTCCACCAGCTTTGCCGACATTTTTTATAACAACAGCTTTAAAAACGGCATGTTACCAATCAAGGTTGATGAACAAACATTAGCCAAATTGATGGACGATGCCGAGCGCGGTTCCAACGCCACGCTTACAATCAATTTAGAAACCCAAACCATCGAAGGCCCGGATGGCGGCGTGGTCAATTTTGAAATTGATCCGTTTCGTAAACAATGCTTGCTCGAAGGGTTGGATGATATCGGTTTGACCATGAAAAAATCGGCCAAGATTGATGAATACGAACAAAAACAAAAAACCTTGCAACCATGGCTGGCTTAAGTCTGGTTGGCGGCATAAGGAAATTATAAA
>JAOULV010000174.1 GCA_029881835.1 Rhodospirillaceae bacterium | reverse complement strand
AAGTTTGCGGTTACGCGCCCTTGGCCAATACCTTCGGTTATTGAGCTTCCTTCTGATTTAAGCTCGCCGGTTTTGTAAAAATTATAAAGTGCCGCACCCATTGGGTCGGCAAGTGCAATGGTTACATCTGGGTTTCTTTCCTTTAGCGCCATACTTACCCCGCCAATGGTTCCCCCGGTGCCAGCGGCACAGATAAAGCCATCAACCTTGCCGTCAGTTTGTTCCCATATTTCCGGCCCGGTTGTTTGCCTGTGGGCATCACGGTTGGCGGTGTTGTCAAACTGGTTGGCCCAAATAGCCCCATTGGGGTTGGTTTCGTTTAATTCTTTGGCTTTGCGCTGGGAAACGTGAACGTAATTTTCTGGGTTTTTGTAAGGTACGGCCGGAACCTCAATAAGTTCGGCCCCGCACAAACGCAACGTATCTTTCTTTTCCTGACTTTGGGTTTCAGGGATAACAATTACCGAGCGATAACCAAGCGAATTACCCACCAGTGTAAGCCCGATACCGGTGTTGCCGGCCGTGCCCTCAACAATTGTGCCGCCGGGTTTGAGCAAGCCTTTGTCCTCGGCATCGCGAACTATAAAAAGCGCCGCGCGGTCTTTGACCGAACCGCCGGGGTTCATGAATTCTGCCTTGCCCAGTATTTCACATCCCGTGGCTTCGGATGCCGCATTCAGGCGGATAAGTGGGGTGTTGCCAATGGCATCGGTAAAGCCTGTTTTGATTTGCATGAGCTACCTTTGTTATTACATTTTATATAATGTACAATACCTTAAACTAACAAAATTTTATGTTAGTTTAAACATAGGCTTTAAATGCTTGAATATCAAGAAAACCTGAAATGGGGTATTGGGAATTATTTTGCCCAGCGTTCTTTGAGCAGTGCATGATTGGCGCTAAACCACTGCATGGCGATTAGGGTCATTGAATTGATAAAGCGGCCTTCGTCAAGCCATTTAAGGGCGCTCGCAACATCAACCGATAAAACCCTTATATCTTCGTGTTCTTCGCTAAGGCCAAAAATGCCACCGGCATTAGCCGCATCAACTTTGGCACAGAATAAAAACATGCTTTCGCTTGTTCCGCCGGGGCTGACCAGATAGTGGATTATGGGAACAATATCCTTAACATCTAGATTGGCTTCTTCAACCGCTTCGCGCCTTATTACCCCTTCGGGGGTTTCGCCCTCGTCGATAATGCCGGCAACAATTTCCAGCAGCCATGGCGAGAATGTTTTTTCATCAAACCACGGCGAGGACAGGGCAGCATAAGCCCCGGGGCGGAACTGTTCGATAAAAACAAGTTTTTCTAAAATTGGATCGTATAAAAGTGATGCCGCAGCATGCCCGCGTTCAAATATTTCGCGGTCCATTGCGCCACTCATATGTTCGTCGTTACCGTCATGCAGGCGGTGGCGAAGTGTGTATTTATCTAGCTGAAAATAGCCATCCCAGACGCGAGTTTTTTTAACGACTTCGACATCGTTCATTCCAAATTTTTCGCTTGCATGAATATTATTGTCGGGTGTGGTGCGGTCTTTCACCGTTATCCCCAGAATCTACCGGAAACACCAATGGCAATATTAACAAGACCAATAACCATATTGGCTGCAACCGCGCGGCGAATTACCGCCAAATGTTTTGCCGCTTCTGGCCACGCTTGATCGGCAACGGCTAGTTTAAATTTTTTATACGGAATGAAATAAACAAACAGAAAAATGGCAATCATTATCCAGCCGATAATATGCATTAGCTCTACGTGGTATCCGGCTGAAGAAAAACCGCCAAAATCATAAAAGACCATTAAATACCCGCTAACGGGCATAACAATTATTGCGATCCACACCCACATAAAAAATTTTGGAAAAACAGCGCGCCATACGCCAAGTCTTTCGGGTGGATTTAAAAAACCCAATGCCGGCCTTAAGAACCCCCACGCGAAAACCATGCCGCCAACCCAGATGACCGCACCCAAAGTGTGAAGTGAATTTATGTAAGGAAAAATGATGTCCATACGCTGATGTTGGCCCGTGATTGCCGGGCAATCAAGGTGGCAAAATAGTTTGTTGTAACTATTTGAAATTCAATATGAATTTAGCTAAACCGTTCCCAGCCGATGGCATTTATATCTATTTCCGGGTGAAGTCTCAGCGCCAGGCTTGCGATGATTCGCCCCGAACCCGCGGCCATCGTCCACCCGAGTGTGCCGTGACCGGTGTTTAGTAAAAGGTTTTCTTGGCGTCCGCGCCCGATTATCGGAACCCCATCGGGGGTGGATGGGCGAAGGCCGGTCCAAAATTCGGCCCTTGTTTCATCGCACGCACCGGGAAAAATTCTTTTTGCCAAATCAAGTGTCATTTGCGCACGATCTTTTTCGATTTTGTCATCATATCCATTGAACTCGGCCGTTCCGGCAATGCGCAAGCGATTACCTAAACGGCTGAAAACCATTTTATGATCGTCATCGGTTATGCTTACATTTGGTGCGGCCAAGGTATTGGTGATGGGCATGGTTAGTGAATACCCTTTTATTGGATAGATTGGTAATTTAATGCCCATGTCGCCGGCCAATTTGGGCGAATGGCTTCCCAATGCAACAACAAAAATATCACCTTTTACTTCTTCGGTTGCGTGCCCATTATCAACAATTGCGCTTTTTACTTTCCACATATCTGTATTCAGGCCATCAACACTAACTCCATAGCGAAATGATACGCCCATCTTTATGCATTTTTTTTCAATTTCACAGGTGAACTTGTAAGCATCACCACTTTCATCATTGGGGCACCATGTTCCACCGACCAAATCGTCGGTTGAATTTTGCAATGCCGGTTCTAGCTCAATACATTTTTTGCGATTAAGAACTTGGCGTTCACACCCCAACTCACCAACTATGCGGGCATGATTAACCGCTTGGTCAAAATCTTTTTGTTTGCGGTAAATATTTAAAATACCAAGCTGTAATAAATCGTAATCGATATCAATTTCGCTGCGCAGTTCCCTGAATGCTTTTCTTGAAAAAAGCGCAATGCGCAAAATCTTTGCGACGTTTTCCCAAAAACGTCTTTCCGAACTGTTGGCAAGAAACCTTATGGTCCACGCCCATAGCACAGGGTCAAGGCGCAGGTGATAAAGCAGTGGTGCGTCAACCCGGCCTAGCCATTTAATTCCTTGCCACACAACTCCGGGTGCGGCCCATGGTTCACAATGGTTGGCCGATATCTGCCCGCCGTTGGCAAAACTGGTTTCAAGGCCGGGGCCTTCGCGCCGGTCTAGGACTTCAACCTCAAACCCTTCGCGGGCCAGATAATACGCGCTGGTAACACCAACAACCCCCGCACCCAGAACAACTGCCTTCATTTTAGTTTTATCCTGTATCAACCCAATTTGATTGGTGGCGCACCGTGGCACTGAGGCCTTATAATAAATGCATACTAGATAGAAACCGAAATAGCGAGCCAGCATTAAATGACAATAAATTTCGGAAATTCCGGATATTTTTCAACTTTTGACCACGGTTTCCCGCTTGAGGTTCTAAGCGTGAGTGAGATGGCAAGCGCCGATAACGCGACAATTAAATCCGGAACCAAAGGGGCAAAGTTGATGGAAGCAGCCGGGCGCGCGGTTGCAAAAGAAATTACCCAAAAATGGAAAAAAAGCCCGGTCATAATATTGGCAGGCCCCGGCAACAATGGTGGCGACGGTTTTGTCGTTGCCCGTTTGCTTAAACAAAAAGGCTGGCAGGTAAAAGTTTATCTTTTGACGGACATAAACAAACTAAAAGGCGATGCCAAGGCCATGGCCCAGCGTTGGCTAAAATCATCCAAAGGTAAAATCAACCGCTTGGATAACGACAAAATAAAAGAAATTATAAAAAATGTTTCCGCCAAACACACAATAATTGTTGATGCAATTTTTGGTGCTGGCTTAAACCGCCCACTTGAAGGAATTGCCAAAAAAATTATCGATAGCCT
>JAOULV010000173.1 GCA_029881835.1 Rhodospirillaceae bacterium | reverse complement strand
CGCTAAACCAAGCTAACCCATGACTTAATAAATTAAACCCCTGCGCGGTTTTTGTGCAGGGGTTTTTCTTTGTTTTATAGGCAGTTGACCGACAATTGCCAAACCAACGATTTATCGATAAAATGACAATATAATGTCGACCTTGGTTTTGTTGGAACAAAGCAAATGAACCCAAAAAATGGCGCAAACGGCAAATGGCAATTTTGGATTGACCGTGGCGGCACCTTTACCGACGTTGTTGCCAGCACGCCCGACGGGCAGGTTGAAACCCGTAAGCTTTTATCGGAAAACCCCGAACAGTACCCGGACGCCGCACTAGAGGGCATCCGCCGGATGCTTGGCATCAAACCCGCCGACAAAATACCGGAAGAACTGCTTGAGCACGTCAAAATGGGAACAACCGTTGCGACCAATGCCTTGCTTGAACGCAAAGGCACCCGCACCGCACTGGTCATTACCGCGGGCTTTGCCGATGCCCTTAGGATTGGCTATCAAAACCGCCCACGGCTTTTTGATATGAAAATAGATTTACCGGAAATGTTGTATGAAACCGTGGTCGAAGCGCGCGAACGGGTAATGGCCGATGGAACCGTTTTGCAAAATCTGGACGAGGTTGACCTTGATGGCAAATTAAGACGCGTATTTAACGATGGCATCAGGTCATTGGCGATTGTGTTTATGCATGGTTACCGTTTTACCGATCATGAGAAACGCGCGGCAAAAATAGCAAAACGTATTGGCTTTACCCAAGTATCCCTTAGCCATGAAGCAAGCCCGTTGATGAAGCTTGTTTCGCGCGGTGATACTACCGTGGTTGATGCTTACCTTTCGCCAATTTTGCGCCGTTACGTAGGGCGCGTCGCAAGCGAATTGGGCGATACGCGATTAATGTTTATGCGTTCAAGCGGCGGCTTAACAGATGCCCGCATGTTCCAAGGCAAAGATAGCATTTTATCGGGCCCGGCAGGTGGCGTGGTCGGCATGGCCCGAACCGCCAATGCCGCCGGGTTTAAAAAAGTTATCGGTTTTGATATGGGCGGCACATCAACCGATGTAAGCCATTTTGACGGCGAATTCGAACGTGTGTTTGACACCCAGGTCGCGGGCATAAGAATGCGTGCACCGATGATGCATATTCATACCGTCGCCGCCGGGGGTGGATCAATTTTGCATTTTGATGCTAACCGTTTTCGGGTTGGCCCCGATAGTGCGGGTGCTGATCCGGGACCGGCGTGTTATCGCCGTGGCGGCCCGCTTACGGTTACCGATTGCAATGTGATGTTAGGCAGAATTCAACCACGCTTTTTCCCCAATGTTTTTGGGGCAAATGCCAACCAGCCATTGGATAGCGAAATAGTTAATGAACTTTTTTCAAAACTGGCGCTTGAAGTAGAAAAAGCCAGTGGAAAAAAACAAACCCCGCAATCAATCGCCGAAGGTTTTTTGCATATTGCGGTTGAAAATATGGCCAACGCCATTAAAAAAATATCGGTTGAACAGGGCCGTGACATTACCGAATACACCCTTAATTGTTTTGGCGGGGCCGGCGGCCAACACGCATGCTTGGTCGCAGATGCGCTGGGTATGGAATCAATTTTAATTCATCCCTTGGCCGGCGTTCTTTCGGCTTATGGTATGGGCCTTGCCGATTTTACCGCCATTAGAACCCGCGCGGTTGAACAATCGCTTGATGATAAATCACTGGCGGACGCCGACAATATTCTGGGTGAGCTTGCGATTGACGGGCAAGGGGAAATTGAAGCCCAGGGTATTTCTGAAGAAAACACCAAAATTTTGCGCAAAATACATTTGCGTTATTTGGGCACCGATAGCGCACTTGTTTTAGATGCCGCCCCGCTTGAACTGTTAAAGGCAGATTTTGAAATTAATCACAAACGTCGTTTTGGCTTTATCCAATCTGGGCGCGAATTAATAATCGAGGCCGTCTCGGTTGAAGTCATTGGCAGCACCAACCACGGTGCGGCGATTTTAGGTAAAAATGCTACGCATAAAAGCTCATCGGCAATTTTAGAAAAAGTTGAAATCAGCACCAATGGCCAAACCCAGCAAGCGCCAATTGTTGATATAACCGCGCTTGATTCCGCCACCGTTTTGTTGGGCCCGGCAATTATTTGTGACATTAATTCTACCACGGTGGTTGAAATTGGCTGGCAAGCCAAGTGCAATGATGACGGCAGCCTTGTGCTTAGCCGCCATACGCCCCGGGAAAAACGCGAAAGCATCGGTACCAGTGCCGACCCGGTAATGCTGGAAATATTCAATAACTTGTTCATGTCAATCGCCGAACAAATGGGTGCGACCCTTGCCAATACCGCGCATTCGGTAAACATAAAAGAAAGATTGGATTTTTCCTGTGCGGTTTTTGATTCCGGCGGAAACCTTGTTGCCAATGCCCCGCATATGCCGGTGCATCTGGGTAGCATGGGTGAAAGCGTAAAATCCATTATCACCGGGCGGCCAAACATGTCACCCGGTGATGTTTTTGCCATTAACGCGCCCTATAATGGTGGAACGCACCTGCCCGATATTACGGTCGTTACCCCGGTATTTAACGAGCGCGGCAGCGAAGTTATTTTTTATGTTGCCTCACGCGGTCATCATGCCGATATCGGTGGCATAACCCCTGGGTCGATGCCGCCCAACAGCACCACAGTTAAGGAAGAGGGCATTTTGTTCGACAACGTGCAAATTGTTCGGGGCGGTGAATTGCTGGAAAGCGATATAAGAAAATTATTATCAAGCGGCAAATACCCCGCGCGCAATCCCGAACAAAATCTTGCCGATATGGGTGCGCAAATCGCGGCAAATGAAAAAGGTGTGCGCGAATTAAAACGCATGACAGATCATTTTGGGCTTGATGTTGTAAAGGCATACATGGGCCACGTCCAAGACAACGCCGAAGAAACCGTAAGGCGGGCTATTGATGTTCTTTGCGATGGTGATTTCAGTTATGAAATGGATGATGGTTCGGTAATTAAAGTGTCCATTCGGATTGATAAAAATAACCGCAGTGCGGTGGTTGATTTCACCGGAACATCCAAACAGCAACCAACCAATTTTAATGCCCCGTTGCCGGTTTGCCGCGCCGCGGTTCTTTATGTTTTTCGCACGCTGGTACCAGATGAAATCCCCCTTAACGAAGGGTGCATGAAACCGATTAAAATTATTGTCCCCGAAGGCAGTATGCTAAACCCCGCTTACCCGGCCGCCGTGGTTGCCGGTAACGTTGAAACCAGCCAGTGCATTACGGATGCGCTTTATGGTGCGTTAGGCATTATGGCGGCGGCGCAAGGAACCATGAACAATTTCACCTTTGGTAACGAAACCTACCAATACTATGAAACCATATGCGGTGGCTCCGGCGCGGGAGAAACCTTTGACGGGCAAAGCGCGGTACAAACCCACATGACCAATTCACGCCTGACCGACCCGGAAGTTCTTGAATGGCGTTTTCCGGTTAGTGTCGAAAGTTTTGCAATACGTGAAAATTCCGGTGGCAAAGGAAAGCACCATGGCGGTAATGGCGTCATCAGACGAATTAAATTTAACCAACAAATGAATGCATCAATACTTGCAAACCATCGCCGCATTGCCCCGTTTGGTCTGGCTGGTGGCGAGGCGGGAAAGCTTGGGCGAAATTATGTGGTGCGCAAAGGCGGCACCATTGATGATTTGGGGCCGACCGACAGCGCCCAACTGCAAGCGGGCGACACATTTGTAATTGAAACCCCCGGCGGTGGTGGGTTCGGCAAGGCTTAAATTTTGAACTAGGGGAAGAAAAAAAATGAAAACAGAAAAAAAATCAAAAAAAGGTAGTGCAGAAAAAATAGTTTCTTCCGCCCACTTGGCCAAAGAAGGCCCGGCCGAATTAAGTGAATTTGAATACGGCCTGATATTGGCCCACAACGCATTTTCCCGGTGGACCCAGCGCTGCATGGGTGCCGCCGGGCAGACCGACCTTGGCGCGCTTGATG
>JAOULV010000172.1 GCA_029881835.1 Rhodospirillaceae bacterium | reverse complement strand
TCGAAAGCCGCCTTGCCGACAGTTTTGAAACCGCACTTGGTTTGGCTGATGGAATTGCTTTTATTGACGATCTTGACAGCAATGAGCGTGTGGTTTTTTCGGCCAAGTTCGCCTGCCCGGTTTCAGGTTTCACCATTGATGAAATTGAACCAAGGCTGTTTTCGTTCAACAACCCGTTTGGTGCCTGCCCTTCGTGCGATGGTCTGGGAACCGAAATGTACATTGACCCAGAACTTGTTGTTCCCGATGGTTCAAAATCTTTGGCGGGTGGCGCAATCCAACCGTGGTCTTCGGGGTCGCCTTATTATCTGCAAACGCTGGAAAGCCTGGCCAAACATTTTAAATTCGATATGCAAAAGCCGTTTGAAAAGCTTAATCCCAAAGCGCAGAAATTGGTTTTGTTCGGCACCGATGGTGAAGAAATAACCATGCAGTATGTCGATGATAAAAAAACCTACGAGGTAACCAAGCCGTTTGAAGGCGTAATCCCGAATTTAGAGCGCCGTTGGCGCGAAACCGACAGCAACTGGGTGCGTGACGAGCTTTCGAAATATCAGACGATTACAAATTGCGAGGCCTGTGGCGGCCACAGGCTAAAACCGGAAGCCTTGGCGGTAAAAATTGATGGCCTGAATATTTCCGAGGTTACCAATATGTCGATTGCCGATTTGGTTAAATGGTTCGGCGCAATTGGAAAAAAATTAAATAAAAAAGAAATGGAAATTGCCGGGCGTATTTTGCGCGAAATTAACGAACGCTTGGGCTTTCTTAAAAATGTGGGTCTTGAGTACCTTACTTTGGCGCGCGCTTCCGGCACGCTTTCGGGTGGGGAAAGCCAGCGCATTCGCTTGGCATCACAAATCGGTTCCGGTTTGACTGGTGTTTTGTATGTTTTGGACGAGCCGTCAATCGGGTTGCATCAGCGCGACAATGACCGATTGTTAGGCACCCTTAAAAGGTTACGCGATCTTGGCAATACCGTAATCGTGGTTGAACACGACGAAGATGCCATCAGGTCGGCCGATTATGTCATTGATATGGGGCCCGGTGCTGGTGTGCATGGCGGCGATGTGGTGGCGCGCGGCACGCCGAAACAGATTATGGCGTCGAAAAAAAGCCTGACCGGACAGTACCTAAACGGCAAGCAAGAAGTCGCCGTCCCCAAAACCAGACGCACAGGTCACAAAGGCCAGAAACTTTCGGTTATTGGGGCTAGGCAAAACAATCTTGCAAACATTGATGTCGATTTCCCGCTTGGTGCGTTTATTTGCGTAACCGGTGTTTCGGGGGGTGGAAAATCAACATTGGTGATAGACACCCTTTATCAGGCATTAGCCAAGCGCCTGCACGGGGCACGGGCGCATCCGGGTGAGCACAAACGCATTGACGGGATAGAATTGATAGACAAAGTGGTGGACATTGACCAATCACCCATTGGGCGCACGCCCAGGTCCAACCCCGCGACCTACACCGGGGCCTTTACCCCAATTCGCGAATGGTTTGCAGCATTACCCGAAGCCAAGCGCCGCGGTTACAAGGCCGGAAGGTTTTCATTTAACGTCAAAGGTGGGCGTTGCGAAGCCTGTCAGGGTGATGGCGTAATAAAAATTGAAATGCATTTTTTGCCTGATGTTTATGTCGAATGTGATGTCTGCAAAGGCAGGCGTTATAACCGCGAAACGCTGGAAATAAAGTTTCGCGATAAATCCATCGCCGATGTGTTGGATATGACGGTCGAAGAAGGCCTGAAATTCTTTAGCGCCGTCCCTGTCATCAAAGATAAACTGGCAACCTTAACCCAAGTGGGGCTTGATTATATTCATTTAGGCCAGCAAGCGACCACCCTATCCGGTGGTGAAGCGCAACGGGTAAAGTTGGCGAAAGAGCTTTCCAAGCGCGCCACCGGAAAAACCGTATATATTCTGGATGAACCCACAACCGGGCTGCATTTCCATGACGTAAACAAATTACTGGAAGTCCTGCACGCGCTGGTCGATGCCGGGAACACCATGGTGGTGATTGAGCACAACTTGGACGTAATCAAAACCGCCGACTGGATTATTGACCTTGGCCCCGAGGGCGGATCCGGTGGTGGTCAGGTGGTGGCAAAAGGAACGCCGGAACAGGTGGCGGGTTCCCCAAAAAGCCACACCGGGCATTATTTGAAAAAAGCGCTCAAAGGGGTAAAAAAATCTTCATGGCCCAAGCGTACCACAAAGAATAAAAAGAAATAATTATTCATTATTTCAATTACTTACATTATTTTCCTAATGTTACATATAACCTTATGTCGGCTTAACTGTGACGTTCGTCACAGCCACAAAGGACATATGTTGGCAATATGCTTAAAATTTGATGGAATTTTTATTCCAATTAATAGAGTAAAACGGGGCGGCAAAATGGGAAAACTGGGATGTGATAAGGGTGAGTGCTTTTATAACTCGTCCAATTTTTGCACCAATATAGCGGTCAGCATTACAGCTGACTGCGGTCTTTACCTTGATTTAAATAACAAGAAAAAGTGGAAACCAACCACCCTTTCCAAGCCCACAATCAACGCCCAGAACAAAGTTGCTCCTGCAAAAAAAGCGGGCGCCGTAGCTTAAAAAAGCACAGGCGCCCACAATTTATACCAAAAATATATGTTTTAAGCCCGCCGTTCGGTCTGATAGCCCGCCCTGTTCCATGCGCTTAAACCGCCCTTCAGCACCGATACATCGCTAAAACCGGCTGCTTTTAAAAGCTTGGCCGCGCGCGGTGAACGGTTATGGGTGCGACAAGTTACTACCACGGGGTCATTTTTATGGGGCGCAAGCTTGTCGCCCAGTTCATTTATCCGTGCGGCCAAGGTAGCGGCATCAAGGTTGAGCGATCCCGGAACGTGGCCCAGCTCACCGGTGAATTCGCCGCTTGAGCGAACATCAATAACCAAAACATTATCGCCCTTATCCATGCGCGCCTTAACGGTTTCTGGCCCGTGAAACGGTATTCCCCATGCCAAGATTCGAGGCATAAATTTGAAGGCCATAAACAGTCCAATCGCCAATGCGATGCTAATCATTGAATCCGAGGTAAGTTGCTCCACGGTCTGAATCTCCTAATCTGTTGGTAGGGTGCGCCATATTTGGCCACCCGGTTGGTCAAAGTTGATGATGAGTTAAGCCTGATGGCGGCCCAAGTCAAGAACGCCAAGGCCAATGATTGGGTAAAATGTGTTGCCACAGGGGCGCGATAGCACTATTTCTGCCAGCCATGCCTAATAACCATCAAAAAAACATCCCTGTTCACGTTATCGGCGGCGGTCTTGCCGGGTGCGAGGCCGCATGGGTGCTAGCAAGTGCTGAAATACCCGTTATTTTACACGAAATGCGCCCCAACAAGGGCACGCCTGCCCATCAGGGTGATGGCCTGGCCGAGCTTGTGTGCTCAAATTCTTTCAGGTCGGATGATTTTACGGCCAATGCGGTCGGTGTGTTGCACGAAGAGATGCGCAAAGCTGGCTCACTGGTGATGCGGGCGGCTAAAGCAACGGAAGTTCCAGCCGGGGGCGCATTGGCGGTGGACCGTGATGCATTTTCCGGGTTTATCACCAATGCCATTTCCGAAAATCCGTTAATAGAGGTAATGCGCGAAGAAATTACCGACCCGCTTTCCCTTGATGCAGAAAATATCATAATCGCCACAGGCCCCCTTACATCAGATGGGCTTTCGCAAAACATTCGCGCCCTTACAGGCGCCGAACACATGGCGTTTTTTGATGCCATCGCCCCCATAGTCCACAAAGACAGTATTGATTTTTCCAAGGCGTGGTTCCAGTCGCGTTATGATAAGGGTGATGGCGATGATTATATCAATTTGCCCATGTCGAAAGAACAGTACGATAATTTCATAAACGACCTAATAAACGGCGAAAAAGTCAGCTTCAAAGAATGGGAAGAAAGCACCCCCTATTTTGAAGGCTGCCTACCAATTGAAGTTATGGCTGCACGCGGCCCACAAACCCTTT
>JAOULV010000171.1 GCA_029881835.1 Rhodospirillaceae bacterium | reverse complement strand
GGTTTTGCAGGGGCTGGACAAGGTAACCGCCCGGGTTTCCACCATCGAAGCCCCGTTGGGCGACACCGTAACCTTTGGCACGTTGGAAATAATTGCCCGCCATTGCGACAAGCGCCCGCCGGAAGAAACACCGGAAAGCACGGCTTTTCTTGATATATGGGAAGTTCGCCCGCTTGAGCCGGCAAAATCTATTTTTCGCGGCTGGATGTTTGCTTCCAGCCCGGCCCTAAATGCACTGGAGCATCCGGTTTATGACGTTTGGGTTTTAGACTGCAAAAACAAGATAGAAATCCCGGCTGAAGAAGCGCAAAAAGAAGAAGCACCGGCAGGGGAAGCGCCCAAGTAAGTTTACCAACAAATCTAATTGGCCAAAATTTCTTCGATATATTTCAATAATTCATCGCTATCGGGGTTTTGCGGAAACTTTGCGTCCACACCTAATGCGCGCTCAAGGCGCTCAAGGTATTCACGGTTGGAAATTTCGACCGCACCCATGGTTTTTAAATGTTCGGTCAAAAACTGGGTATCAAGCAACACATAACCGCCAAGCTTTAACCGCGCGACCAAATGCACCAACGCCACCTTTGATGCATCGGTTTCAAGGGAAAACATGCTTTCACCGCAAAATGCACCGCGCAAGGAAACCCCATAAAGTCCACCAACCAATTTTCCCTCACGCCAACATTCAACCGAATGGGCAAGACCCATTTCATGCATCTCACAATAGGCACGAATAATTTCATCGTTTATCCAGGTTTCCGGGTGGCCGGGGCGCGGTAGGGCACAGCCTTCGATTACCCGGTCAAACGCGGTGTCGCAACGAATTTCGAATTTATTTTTGCGAATGGTTTTTTTTAGCGACTTTGAAACATGCAGACCATCAAGCGGGATTATTCCACGCAGGCGCGGGTCAACCCAAAATATTGTTTGGTCGTCGCGCGATTCCGACATGGGGAAAACCCCTGCGGCATATGCGCGTACTAATATTTCAGGGCTTAGTTTATGCGGTCCGGGTATGGGGCGCGACATAAATGCACCGGGGTTGTTATTTACCCCGCTCCATGAATTTTTCTAGCCAATGGATATCATAATCGCCGTTAATTATATCAGGATCAACCGCAAGGCGTTGATGTAGCGGAATGGTGGTTTTAAGACCATCAATTACATATTCGCTCAACGCCCGGCGCAGACGCATCAGGCATTCGTTGCGGTTGGTTCCGTGCACGATAAGCTTAGCAATCATGCTGTCGTAATGCGGTGGTACTTTGTATCCGGAATAAAGCCCGGAATCTACACGCACCCCAAGCCCGCCGGGGGCGTGGTAAATACCTACTTTGCCGGGACACGGCATAAATGTTTCCGGGTCTTCGGCGTTAATGCGACATTCAATCGCATGGCCGGAAAACTTAACATCTTTTTGGGTGTAGCCAAGCGGTGCCCCGTTGGCGATGCGCACCATTTCGCGCACCAAATCAATACCGGTAATCATTTCGGTAATCGGGTGTTCAACCTGAAGGCGGGTGTTCATTTCAATAAAATAAAATTCGCCGTCTTCATACAGAAACTCGATTGTGCCGGCGCTGCGATAGCCGATTTTTTTAACTGCTTCTGCTGCGATGGATCCAATTTCATCACGTTGGGCACGGTTAAGCGCGGGCGAGGGGGCTTCTTCTAAAACTTTTTGGTGGCGCCGTTGCAATGAACAATCGCGCTCACCCAAATGCACCACGTTGCCGTGATTGTCGGCCAACACCTGTATTTCAATGTGGCGCGGGCGGGTGAGGAATTTTTCAATGTAAACTTCGGGGTTGCCAAAAACCGAACCGGCTTCGGAACGCGCCGTGGTAAGCGCAATTTCAAGCTCGCTGTCGTTGTTGGCCAGCTTCATCCCGCGTCCACCACCACCAGCAGTAGCCTTGATAATAACCGGATAGCCAATTTCCTTGGCAATGCTTTTGGCATCAGCAATATTATCAACCCCGCCATCAGAACCTGGCACAACCGGGATACCGGCTTTTTTAACCGCGTCCTTGGCCGCAATTTTGTCGCCCATCAGGCGAATATGTTCGGCGGTGGGGCCGATAAAAACAAAATCGTGCTCTTCAACCATTTGGGCAAAGTTGGCATTTTCTGACAAAAAGCCATAACCCGGATGGATGGCATCGGCATTTGAAATGGTAGCGGCCGAAAGAATTGCCGAAATGTTGAGGTAGCTTTCTTTGGCGTTGGGCGGGCCAATGCACACGGCTTCATCAGCCAGGCGAACATGCATGGCGTCTTCATCGGCGGTTGAATGCACGGCAACGGTACGAATACCCATTTCCCTGCAGGCACGCTGTATGCGAAGTGCAATTTCACCGCGGTTGGCGATTAAAACTTTATCGAACATCTTAGATCCGCTCTTTGGCTTATTCGACAATCAAAAGCGGTTCACCGAATTCAACCGGTGATCCGCTTTCGACCAATATTTTTGTTACTTTGCCACTTTTGGGCGCTTTTATCTGATTGAAAACTTTCATGGCTTCAATCAGCATAACGACCTGTCCGGCGGTTACGCTGTCGCCAACGCTAACAAATGCGCCCGCACCTGGTTCGGGTGATGTATAAACCACACCCACCATTGGCGATGTCACAACGCCCGGATGTTCTGCGTGCGAAGTGGCGGCGGGTGCGCTTTCAGCGGGCGGGGCAACCGGCTGCGGTGCGGCGGGCGCGGTGCTGTGGCTTATCATTGTTCCACCCTTTGAAACACGAATGCTTACATCGCCTTCGCCGTATTCAATTTCGGCAAGACCGGTTTCATCCAAAAGCTTTGCCAGCTTTTTAATCAGTTTGTCATCAACGTCGATTTTTTTACTCATATGTAGTTTTCCGCCTACCGATTTTTTAAAATATTGCTTGCGGCGTCGAGCGCCATTTCATAACCAAAACCGCCAAACCCGCAAATCATTCCCTTGGCCGCCTTTGAAATAAACGAGTGATGGCGAAATTCTTCGCGCTGGTGAATGTTGGACAAGTGTACCTCAATAACGGGCGTTGTCGTTCCTTTGATTGCATCTAATAGCGCCACCGAAGTGTGGGTGTATGCGCCAGCGTTAATAATAAGAACGTCAAAATTGTCTTCTGCTTGCTGGATCCAGTCAACCATTTCACCTTCGGTGTTGGATTGGCGAAACTCAACCTCAAGATCCAGCACCGATGCGCGTTTTTGACACTTGTCTTCAATGCTGGCAAGGCTTTCTGCCCCATAAACATCGGGCTCGCGTTTGCCGAGTAAGTTCAGGTTAGGGCCGTTTATGACCAAAATCTTGCCCATAGGCTTAACTGACATTCTTTAAAATCCTACCTCATTTACGGTGAATCACCGTTACCTGCGGTTTATAGCACGCGCATGTGCTTGTGGAACAGGAACTTTAGGCTGTATTAAACAGTTACATCTGGTTATTTTAAGCGAAATCAATATACCAAGCAGGAAAACCATGAACCTTACCATAAATGGCGAAAGCAAAAATTTTGAGGCATCCCTTAGCGTAGAGCAGCTTTTGGGGCAAATCGGCCTAGATGCAGCCAAGGTCGCGGTTGAGCGTAACCGCGAAATAGTGCCCAAATCCGGTTACGGCCAAACCATGCTTAGCGATGGCGATAATCTGGAAATTGTGCATTTTATCGGTGGCGGCAGCAGCAATAATGATGGCGACAGCTTTGAAGTGGCCGGTCAGTCATACTGGTCCAGGCTTTTGGTCGGTACTGGCAAATACAAAGATTTTGAAGAAACCAAAAAAGCGGTGGAAGCATCGGGTGCTGAAATTGTTACCGTTGCGGTGCGCCGGGTAAATGTTACCAACCCGAAAGAACCGATGTTGGTCAATTATCTTGATCCCAAAATTTACACATACTTACCCAATACCGCCGGGTGTTATTCGGCCGATGAAGCCGTGCGTACGCTCAGGCTTGCGCGCGAAGCGGGCGGCTGGGATTTGGTAAAGCTGGAAGTTTTGGGCGATCAAAAAACGCTTTATCCCA
>JAOULV010000170.1 GCA_029881835.1 Rhodospirillaceae bacterium | reverse complement strand
TCGCCATGATTATAAAGCCAACTGAGAGATTTGCCATCACCCGGGTCCAAATCGACCTCTATAATATCCATAGATCGCGAAAGATATTCATCAATGGCCGTCAAAAAATCACCAACCCCCGCCCCGCTGATTGCCGACATCAGTAAAATTGGGGTTTTTGAGCGCGTAGCCTGATTTTCCAGAACCTCGAGCTCGCCCGCATCTAACGCATCAATTTTATTTAGAACCTCTATCATGGTTTCTTCCAAAATCTCGTCACCCAATCCAAGTTCATGCAAAACCGAAATCACATCTGCTTTTTGCGCAACATTATCGGGATGGGAAATATCACGGACATGAACAATGATGTTGGCTTCCAGCACCTCTTCCAAGGTTGCATGAAAGCTTTCAACAAGTTCGTGGGGCAAATCGGAAATAAAGCCAACCGTATCTGAAAGTATGGCCTGGCGTCCGCTGGGCAGTTCAATCTGGCGCATGGTTGGATCAAGGGTGGCAAAAAGCTGATCTTTGACCAAAACCTTTGAATTGGTCAGTTTGTTGAAAATAGTAGATTTTCCGGCGTTGGTGTAACCCACAAGGGCAATTATAGGATATGGAACCTTGCGTCGGGATTTGCGGTGTAGTTCGCGTGTGCGCTTTACCTCTTTTAACGATTTTTTTAGCCTAGTAATGCGCTGATCGATCAACCTGCGGTCGGTTTCAATTTGTGTTTCACCGGGCCCGCCCATGAAGCCTGCACCACCACGCTGGCGTTCAAGGTGGGTCCACGAACGCACAAGACGCGAGCGTTGGTACGTCAGGTGGGCAAGCTCAACCTGCATTCGCCCCTCCTTGGTTCTGGCTCTTTCGCCGAATATTTCAAGAATTATCCCGGTTCTATCTAAAACCTTGCAATCCCATTCGCGCTCAAGGTTTCGTTGCTGGACCGGGC
Source organism: Rhodospirillaceae bacterium (assembly GCA_029881835.1). Classification (GTDB taxonomy): domain Bacteria; phylum Pseudomonadota; class Alphaproteobacteria; order Rhodospirillales; family Magnetovibrionaceae; genus DAOVVL01. The sequence continues at coordinate 3,100 of JAOULV010000170.1, read as the reverse complement.
TTAACTGGGTGTCGACCAATACTATCGCTACATCTCGGCCGCGAATAATTGCGCTTAAACGTTCAATCGTTCCCTTACCGAAGTAGCTATTTGATTTGAGCTCGGAAATTGAGACTATTTCACCCTGAACCACGTCTAAATCTATGGCTAAGGCAAGACCGGTTATTTCGTCTAATCTGGATTGGGGTGTGCGCGCAAAGACGCCACCGGAAGATAAAGCCGATTTTACAAAGGGGTGGACAACCAAACACTTATCACCACCCCCCGTGGCGCCATTGTCGGATAGCGTTGTTCCCCCGCTATTTGCGGAGTATTCGGTCAAAAAGCTTAATCCTCTACAACCTCTTCCTGCTCAAACAGCTGGACCGGGGTTGACGGCATTATGGTAGAAATGGCGTGCTTGTAAACAAGCTGCGTGTGACCATCGCGGCGCAATAAAACAGAAAAATTATCAAACCAGGTGACAATTCCTTGTAATTTTACACCGTTTACCAAAAATACGGTTACCGAAGTTTTTTGTTTGCGTATGTAGTTTAGAAACACATCCTGAACGTTTTGTGATTTTTCTGAAGCCATTTTTTTGCTTCCCTTTTTTTGTAGTTATTTACACAAAAAACCACCGCATTTCACCGCTTCTGCGTGAACACAGCGCTTTTTTAGGACCGTTCCTGAGGGCTGCCTTACCCTTAAAAACCATATTAAAACTGTGTGGTTTTTGGTCTCCCCCGACCGGACCCCCCTGTTAATGGATTAAGACTACAAGGTCTTGGCCAAATTGGGAAGACCGCTCAATTCATTAGTGTGAAAGTCAGGCATAAAATCCCCAAATTCAGCTATTTTTGGCTGGTTTTTATCCACCAATACCCCGAAACATCCGGAGTTTTTGGCACACTGCATATCGATAACCGCATCGCCCACAAACCAAACGTGGCTTCCGGTTTCAATTCCACTGCCCTGAAGGGCCAAAATAACCGGGTCCGGTGCGGGTTTATCGTTGACGGCATCAAGCGAGCCTACGACATTTTTAAATATTTTATTCCAGCCAAGGTGTTCAACCTCAAGGCGCAATAAGCGCCCGGTTTTATTGCTGACAATCGCCATATGAATACCCATTTCAAAAAGTTCGCCCAGAACATATTCGGCGTTTGGTAACGGGGTTAACCTATCTAGGTGGGTTTTTTCAAAGTGGTCGTAAAATACCTTGCCGGCGCGTTCCCAGTCATCGCCAAACAACAACGGAAAGCTGTCTCGCATTGAATGGGCAACGCGTGATTTGGTTTCTTCGATGGTCCATTTTTCCATTCCCCAATCATCTAGCGTAGCATTTAGGGCATCGTGGATTACCACCCACGAATCAACCAAGGTGTTGTCCCAATCAAAAATAATGGCTTTTGGTTTTGTTGCTTCTTTATTTTTAGCGCTCAGGGCCATACCCAACTTTCTTTCTAGAAATACTCAAGCTGGACCGAGAACATTTTTTCCACTTTGCGGATAACATCTGATGCGGCAAACACCACAACGCGGTCACCTGCTTGTGTAACCGTATCCCCGCGCGGGTTAATAACAACATTGTCACGCACAATGGCACCAATCAAAACACCTTCTGGCAATTTGGCTTCGCGCAACGGCACGCCGACCAAAGGCGATGTTTCAAGGGCCTCTGCCTCGATAAGTTCGCCATAATTTTCACCCAATGTATGTACCGAATGTATTCTTCCGCGACGAACGTGCTGGATAATTGTTGAAACCGTAATGTTTCTTGGTTCAACCACCACATCAATACCAAGCGAGCCAATAAGCGGGTCGTATGCGGTTTTATTGATAAGCGTAATGGCGCGCTTTGCGCCTGCGCGCTTTGCCAATAGCGACGAAAGAATGTTGGTTTCGTCATCGTTGGTAACGGCAATTACCGCTTCGGCGTGACCAATGTTTGCTTCTTCGATTATGTTTGATTCAAGCACATCTGCACAAATAACGGTGGTTTTGGATAGCTTGGATGCCACCTTTTCTGCGCGCTTTGGGTCCAGCTCAACAAGCTTTACGTTTAGATTCTGTCCGCTTTCTTCAATTTCCTCGGCCAAAAACATACCTACGTTACCGCCGCCGAATATAACAATTCGTCTGGCTTCGGTTTCTTCGTGGCCAAAGGCGGAAAGCGCGCGTTCTTGCTGTTCTGAATCAACAACAAAATAAACCGAATCACCGCTCAGTAGTTCATCATCACCCGATGGAATAATTACGTTTCCATCGCGCAAAATACCAATAATCGTTATTGAAAGTTGGGGGAAAAGTTGTGAAACCTGTTTTAGTGGCGTATTTACCAGTGGGCATTCGGCGCCACAGCGAACACCAAGAAGTTTTACCTTGCCGTCAACCAGTGGAATCATTTCAAACGCGCCTGGCACTTCAAGTCGTCTTTTTATCGCATGTGCAACTTCTATTTCCGGGGAAATGATCACATCAATTGGCATGTGTTCGCGGGAAAAAAGGTTTGACCACATGGGGTGCATGTATCCCTGATGGCGAATGCGGGCAATTTTAGTCGGCACATCAAACAGTGAATGGGCAACCTGACACGAAACCATGTTGGCTTCGTCTGCGGCGGTAACGGCAATGATCATATCTGCGTCTTTGGCCCCAGCGCGCTCAAGAACGTCAGGGCGTGATGCGTGCCCTATTATTCCTTGCACATCAAGGGTATCAGAAATCCGCCTTACCAATTGTGCGGATTGGTCAATTATTGTGACATCATTGTTTTCAAGCGAAAGATGGCGAGCGATATTAAAACCCACCTGCCCTGCGCCACAAATAATCACCTTCATCGGATATCCCCTAAAATTTAATTCTTATACTTAATTTACCAACTTTATTAACCCATAAGTCAACCGCTACCTATTCCAAGCGACTTTAGCTTACGGTGAAGGGCTGAACGCTCCATCCCTACAAATTCGGCGGTTTTGGATATATTGCCCCCAAAACGGGTTATTTGTGCCGATAGGTAGTCTTTTTCGAATGATTCGCGGGCATCACGAAGAGCCATGCCCATAATCTTTGAATTGTCATTAAGGGCGCTTTTTTCTTCGCCCAACCCGGTTACGTC
>JAOULV010000169.1 GCA_029881835.1 Rhodospirillaceae bacterium | reverse complement strand
GTTGAGCTTCTGCCCGGACTAATCCGGCGGTACGAAAGTGCTTCACCAATGTGGGCGCGCGATACATTGGGTTTGCGCTCAAGGTCGGCAATGGTGCGCGCCACCCGTTGAACGCGGTGATAAGCCCTTGCCGAAAGGCCAAGTGTTTTTGCCGCTTCAAGCAATAGCGCACGGGCGCCACTATCCATGTTGGTTATTTCTTCTAATAATCTGCCGTCAATTTCGGCGTTGGTAATAACCCCATTGGCATAACCATCCATTCGCATCGCGCCAAATTCGCGCGCCGCTTCAACCCGCGCCAATACGGCGGCGGAGCTTTCACCATTAGAGGGCATCGCCAAATCGTCCACCGACACGGCGGCAACATCAACAAACAAATCAAACCTATCTAATAACGGGCCGGATATTCGGTTTTGGTATTCTGCCGCGCATAACGGGGCACGGGTGCAGGCTTGGGCATCGTCATCAATGTGGCCGCAACGGCACGGGTTCATGGCGGCGATAAGTTGAAACCGTGCCGGATATGTTACGTGGGCATTGGCGCGCGCAATCGAAACCGTTCCGGTTTCTATTGGTTGGCGTAACGCTTCTAAAGCAGAACGATTAAATTCGGGAAGTTCATCCAAAAACAAAACCCCCCTGTGCGCCAACGAAACCTCGCCCGGCTTGGCCCGGGTTCCGCCCCCAACAATTGCCGCAACCGATGCGCTGTGGTGGGGGCTGCGAAATGGTCTTGTGCTTATTAACCCGCCGGCGGGCAATGTTCCGCCCAACGAATGTATCTGGCTTAGCTCCAGTGCCTCTGCAGGGCTAAGTTTCGGTAAAATTGTTGCCAAGCGTGCGGCCAATAATGATTTGCCCGAACCGGGCGGCCCGCTCATCAACATTGAATGCCCACCGGCGGCGGCAATTTCTAGCGCGCGCTTTGCGGTTTCTTGGCCTTTGATGTCGGTTAAATCAATCTGCGGTTTATCGTCAATGGTTTCGTCAATGCGCGGCAGGGATGGCGGGCTTAAAATTTGTGTCCCTTTAAAATGATTTACAATTTCTAAAAGCGACTGGGGCGCAAGTATATCAATGCCCCCCGCCCATGCGGCTTCGGCTCCTTGGGCCTTGGGGCAGATAAGGCCAAGATCCAGACTTGATGCATGGATTGCCGCCGGCAACACGCCGCCAACTTTTGCGATGCGCCCATCTAATGAAAGCTCGCCCAAGGCAACATAATTTTGCAATTCTTCCTGGGGCAAAACATTCATGGCCACCAGCAGGCCAAGGGCGATTGCTAAATCAAAATGCGACCCCTCTTTCATGGTATCGGCAGGGGCCAAATTTATGGTTATGCGTTTGGGCGGCAATGCCAGGCCAATTGCAAAAAGCGATGCCCGCACCCGTTCGCGTGCTTCGCTGACGGCCTTATTGGCAAGGCCGACAATGGTAAACGACGGCAGGCCATTGCCAATGTGGACTTGCACCTCCACCGGGCAAACGTCTATGCCTTGAAATGAAACCGTTTCTATGGTCGCGACCAATTAAAAAAATTCCCCTCGTTTTTTAGTTTTTTAGCCTCCATAAGATGTAATAATAGTAGGAACGAAACAAGAACGCTAGTATAATAATGCACTACCTGACCATTAAATTTACTGCAAAATGCAAAAAAATTCCATTTTGGATATGAAATAAATTTATTCGCGGACTATCCAAAAACTACCTAGTGCGTTGTTTTATAATATTTTTATTAAAAATAACCGCATGCAAAACGAATTATCCGCCCTTTGGCACGGCCCTTGCTGATATGTGGGCAGGTAAAAGTGTTTCCTGTCCCTAAGCTGGAAAACATTTTTTAAAAATAGGAGCGCAAATATCATGCAAAAAAGCCAGCCAGCAAATACCCGCTTTGCCATTTTTCGCGACAGCGAACTTATCGAGCGCGCCAATGGCAGCGAAGAAATCGCCAAGGCGCGGGTAGATCATTTTTCTTCCACCACGCCAGATCATAATTGGTGGTTTGTAACCTACGATGCAGATAGCGATCTTGCGGCGCCCGCTACCAGAAAAACAACAAACGGCGTGACCGTGCACTAACGTCTAAATCTGCAACAGGGTGCTTGAGATTATTTTAAGCGCTTTTCGATTGCGTCCCACAGGTCGGCTTCTATTTGCCGACCGTCAAATTTTGCAATTTCTTGCAAGCCCGTTGGCGAGGTAACATTTATTTCGGTCAAGCGTCCGCCGATGACATCAATCCCGGCAAATATAAGCCCGCGTTTTTTTAGGTCTGGGCCGATGGCTTCGCATATTTCCATATCGCGTTTGTTGAGTTCCGATTTAACCGCCTTACCGCCCGCATGCATATTGGCACGTGCGTCACCCGCAGGGGGAATGCGGTTGATGGCACCCAACGGCTCGCCATCAATAAGAATAATTCTTTTATCGCCACCGCGCACATCGGGCAGGTATGCCTGCACCATTATGGGCTCGTTATTGCCCGCAAACATCATGTCTAATAGTGCGTTCATGTTTTCATCATCCGGGCCAACATGAAACACGCCGGCCCCGCCATTTCCATAAAGCGGTTTTAAAATTATATCTTTGTGTTGGGCGCGAAATTCGGAAATTTGTTGGGCGTTACGGCTAACCAGTGTTGGCGCCATAAGTTCGGGAAACCGTGCAACATACAATTTTTCTGAATTGCCGCGCACCTCGGTTGGGTTGTTTACCACCAGCGTTTTGGGGTGGATCATGTCTAATAAATATGTCGTGGTAATATAAGACATATCAAACGGTGGGTCTTGGCGCAGTAGCACCACATCCATTTCACCAATGTTGCGCACGCCCTGCCCTGAAAGTGAAAAATGGTTTCCTTTTTCACGCCTAAGGTCCAGCCGGTATGAATTGGCAACCACATCGGCACCATCAAGGGCCATATCCTTGGGCTGATAATAATAAAGCTCATGGCCGCGTTTTATGGCCTCAAGCCCAATTACAAATGAACTGTCACCATCAATGTTGATGCTTTCAACCGGATCCATTTGCAGGGCTACTTTGATGGGCATAATTTTTTGTCCTTAAACGTCTAGGCGGGCGTAGAGCTGTTGCAACAACTGGCCCGCCTGATAACGGTGGTCATCAAGATCGGATATATCAAGAAAATGTTTTAGCGCACTTATGGCTTCATCAATATGGTCAAGGCGCGAATGCAAAATTCCCGCCTCGCGCCAAAGCTCAGCTTCGTTTGGCGCCACCATTAACATCCGTTCAATCGTCGCCAGCGCCGCATCGGTTTCGGCGGTGCGCAGGTGTTGGTGTTTGATTTCGCCTTGTAATTGTAGCAATAACCCACGGTTGCCGATTGCCAGCAAATGACGGGGGCGAAGCTCGGTTCTGTCGCCGAATAAATCTTTCATAATTGCGCGCATGGCGGGGGCTTCTAGCTCTTGCCCGCCTTCAAACGGATCAATCATTATTCGCCCGTTTGGCACCGTTACCCCGATTAACGGACGTGGGGGAAAATCTATGACCTCGGCCACAAGGCCAAGCTCGCGCGCAACATGCAAATAAATAACACAAAGCGTTCCACCATTTCCCCGCCGGCTATCGATGGTGTGAATAAGATTCGCGCTCTGGTCGGTTTCAAACACATTATATGTTCCGGCATAACCGTATCTTTTTGCCAGAACCTGTTGCATCCCTTCGCACACCAGATAAGGGTCAGATAGCTCACCGGCGGCATAATTTTTTACATCGGTGACCAGGCGCTCAAGATGGCGGCGATAACTGGTTAGCCGCACCCCACCCAACAATTCGTGCGCCGCCAACAACAGCGCCGCTTCGGCAATGTTGATGTCCTCGTCTTCTTGTTTGCCTATTTCACGAAGCTTTAGCGCAAGGTCAAGCTGTTGTGATGCCATTTATCATATCCTTATTTTATGCGAACATGACTTATTATGTGTCTTACATATGAAATTGAGCGCGCATGGTTTTTAACCCGCTCTAATTCATCTCCACTTTGGGCGATACCAATCAGATAGACAACCCCGCCCACGGTTTCAA
>JAOULV010000168.1 GCA_029881835.1 Rhodospirillaceae bacterium | reverse complement strand
GGAAAGATGAAATTGATTTTTCCCAATTTCCCGCACGGTAATGTTTACGCCCTTCGCTAAAATGATTAACGCAGTCCATCAGGTTAGGAAATGTTTCATCGCTGTGGTAATCCAAGGCTTCAAAAACCCCGACCGGTTCGGTTTTGCCTTTGACCACAACATCATCAATATCGCGCAGGCGATATGTGCCTTTTAATTTTTTAACGGTGTATTCGGAAACAAGTATATGGGCATGATACTGTTTGCACGCACTTTCCAGCCGCGCCGCCAGGTTAACCCCGTCACCAATCATGGTGTAATCCATGCGTTTGGGTGAACCGATATTGCCTGAAACAATGTTGTCGGTATTAAGGCCCATTCCGTGATCAATTGGCATCAGGCCGCTTGCTTCGCGCTTTTTGTTCCACTCCCATAGCGATGTCATCATCTTTATTGCCGCACGCATGGCGCGATCTTCGTCATCATCGTGGGATACGGGGATGCCAAAACCGGCCATCATCGCATCACCGATGAATTTATCTAACATTCCACCTCGCTGGTAATGATATCAACCATGATGGTAAAGTATTCGTTCAATAGCTGAACCGTACCTTGTGCCCCCAATGCCTCGGTTATGGTGGTAAATGAACGAACATCGGAAAACAAAACCGTCGCTTCGGTCGAACGCCCGCCCAAAAAATCATCGCTATCACCGGCGCTCATTAATTGATCAGCAAGGCCGGGGTCCATATAACGGCTCATGGTTGATTTCATGCGTTTTTCAGATGAAATATCTTCAATCATTACCATGGTGCCCAGCTTTTTTTCTTCGCTGCTGATAAGCGGCAATACGGTAACGTTGGCGGAAACTTTTTCCCCGCCAAATTCAAGCTCGGCATCCATGAAAATATCAGGGATCTGGGATTCATCTACTTTATTGATTTTTTCCATTACCCATTCATTTTTTCCAACAAAAAATTCCTCTGCCTTTTTGGAAAGGACATCTTTTTCGTTTTCCAATTTCATTATCCGGTAACCGGCAGCATTGCAGGTAACGATTTTTCCTTCGTCATCGGTGGTGATAACCGCGTTTGACATACTTTCCAGCATGCTTTCCGAATAGTTTTTCATGTTTTGCACATCGTTAAACAGCTTGGCGTTTTCCAAACCAATGGCAATTTGTGCGGTAAACGCTTTTAGTCGCTGTTCGTCTGCATCGGTAAATGGCCCGCCACGTTTGTTTAAAACTTGCGTTACACCAATTACTTTTCCTTCCTTGTTGACCACCGGGGTGCAAAGAATGGAACGGGTGAAAAACCCTGTTTGTTTGTCAAACGCCGGGTTAAAGCGCAAATCGGCATAGGCGTGGGGAATGTTAATGCTTTCGCCCGTGGTGAAAACTGTTCCGGCAATGCCAAGGTGGTTGGGCAGGCGAATTTCCGTGGCATCAAGCCCGGCACCAACCATGGAAAACAGTTCATTGGTTTTTTCGTCATTCAAAAACAGGGTTGAACGCTCGGCCGTCATTAACCGTGCGGCTTCGCCCATGACCTTGGCCAACAATTTAGAAAGGTCAATTTCGCTTGTTACATCGGAAACAATGTCGAGAAATTCCATTTCCTCGGCGCTTTTCTTTTGCATGTGTTCAAGATGCTGGGTGTTTTGTAGTGCGACTGCGGCTTGGGTGGTCATCGCTTCAAGCAACACAAGGTCGGATTCATCAAAAGAAACTACTTTTTTGCCATCCATCTTGTTCAGAACTTGCGCCACACCAATGGTATGGCCAACCACGGTTTTTATGGGCACACACAAGATTGATTTAGTGCGGTATCCGGTTTGCTCATCAACGGCTTTGTTAAAACGCTTATCTTTGTAAGCATCTTTGATGACAAGGCTTTCACCGGTTTGAAAAACGTGCCCGGCAACACCGCTGTCGTTTAATATGCGTATTTCGCGGCGCTGTTGGCCTTGGGCGGTGCGGGAAAAAAGCTCACCCGATGCGGTATCATTAAGAAAAAGGGTGGAGCGATCGGCCTTTAGCTCGACGCTCATCATTTCGGTCATCATTTCCAGCGCATCATCTAGGTTATCAGCGGTGGAAATGCGTCTGCCGATATCAATAAGCAGATCGGAAATGCCGTATTGGTTGTTTATTTCCGATGCGCGCCTGCTGATATATGGGCGGCGTTCTTCCTTGGTGCTTTTTGTTTTTTTTGCTCCGCCGTCAGCCATTTTTCTTTTTCCCCGATATGGTTTTTTTTGTTTTTTCTTCTAACTTATCGCGCAGGTCTGAAATGGCCGTGCGCAGTTGCTTTATTTCATCTCTGGCCCGGCGTTCGGATTGCTCCAATTTGTCTTCATAAGAAAATTTCACCGCATCCATTTCATCGCGTAGCGCCTGAATGGTTTGGTGCAATTGGTTGGCCTCGTCCTTGCCGTCTTTTAAGGTGCCTTGAACCGCTTCGTCTTTGTCAAAACGCATTTTTTCCAGCTCGTCACGAAGCGCGCCTGCGGCTTGGCGTAGCTGGTTTATTTCAAGGTTGGCATCGGCCACGGCTTGCTGAACCGCCTCGTTACGCTCAAAGCGCATTTGCTCCATTTCATCGCGTAGCGCGGAAATGGTGTTTTTCAGATGCCGAATTTCCGTTTCGGCTTCTAGCAATTCTTTGTTTTCCGCCTGTAGCGCGCCCATATTCCCAGCCCGTGCCCCGTTAAACCGCTTAGCCAATAGTACGGCAAATCAGTGAATAGGTTGATTTAACCTTATTTTTAGGCGCTTAGGCAACCAATGGCTTGTGGGCGGTGGTGTTGTGCGTGGAAATAAGCCAGTAAAATCAATGAAAAAGCCAGCCCCCTTAAAAAATGGGGACTGGCTTTTAAATTGGCTCCGGCGGAAGGATTCGAACCTACGACCGATCGATTAACAGTCGATTGCTCTACCACTGAGCTACGCCGGATCAGCGTGATGATGGAGGCGCGGACCGGAATCGAACCGGTGTACACGGCTTTGCAGGCCGCTGCGTAGCCACTCCGCCACCGCGCCCTCGGTAACGTTGAGGAGCCTGCTGGCCTTCATCTCCCTTTCAAGGGCGCTGGAACTTAAAACTTTTGTTTGGGCCCGGTCAAGGCCTACAATCGCTAAATGCCTTGTGCATTTGTATTTTTTTGCCATTTGGGGCAGCATGATGGAGTGAAAGCCAAAATATCACTTTAACATACTGATATAAAAGCTTAAATTAACGACCCGATGGGCAAAAAATAAAAGCAGGGTTTCAAGGGGTTCAAATAGATGGATTTTGCCGCCGCTAGACATTTCATGATTGAAGGCCAGGTGCGCACCAACCGGGTAACCGATGGGCTATTGGTTGATGTGATGGAAAATATCGCCAGGGAAAACTTTCTTCCCGATGCGCTTAAATCGCGCGCCTATATTGACGAAGATATAACCGTTGCACCCGGGCGCATATTGATGGAGCCAATGGTTCTTGCCCGCCTTTTGCAGGCGGCTGAAATAAAAAATACCGATATGTGTCTGGTCGCGGCATCTGCCACCGGCTATGAAGTTGCGTGCATGGCGGCCATGGCCAGCACGGTGGTGGCAATTGAAAGCAACGTCAATTTGGCCAGCGCATCTGAAGATGCGCTTAAAACCATCGGCGCAGATACCGCCACAATTGTTAAGGGCGACATCACCAAAGGCCATCCGGCGCACGCACCTTTTGATGTAATATTTATAAATGGCGCTGTTTCAGAAGTGCCCCAAACGCTGGTTAAACAATTGGCAGAAGGCGGGCGGCTGGTTTGTGTCGTTGCCCCGCAGGGTCAGGTTCCGGGCAAAGCAACGCTTGTAACCATGCGCGAAGGGGTTCCATCTGAACGGCAAATTTTTGACGCCAACATTCCAAGGTTGCCAGAATTCACAAAAGCCCCAACTTTTTCGTTTTAGGTTTATTCGCCTAAGATAATTCGAAACATGGAACCGGTAATGACCAGTAAAAATAATAATAAATTTAATATGCCGTCACCATTAATGCATTTAGCGCTGGCGGGTATGGCGGGCGCGGTTGTTTTGATTGCCGGGCCATCTTATGG
>JAOULV010000167.1 GCA_029881835.1 Rhodospirillaceae bacterium | reverse complement strand
GACCATTAACCGATGTCACAGAGCCCACATTTATGTTGCGGTTTTCATTGTTTTTCATTGTTTCTTGCTTTGGTTATGCACAATCAGCGCACCAACATATTGAATAAAATTAAATCTGTTAAAAAATTATTTTTTCTTATCTAACAGTTTATAAGCGTGGAAGTTATAAATCTTCAGGCCGCCACTATCGATAGCGTTTATCAAGCGGGTCCAGTAGGCGCATTCATTTATAACATCATCGGCAATGGCCATTAACTTTTTTTTGTTCATGGTACCCAAAAAATCAAGCCACCCCATCAATACCCGCTTGCGGTAAAGTCTGGTGATATCGGTATATGGCCTAACGTCAAGGTTGAGTGTTCCCAAATACGCCTGCGTTACATCAACCGGCCACAGGTGCGGGGTGTGGGCTTCGGCGGCAATCCATTCCCTTGCTTCTTTGTTGGGTGGGTTTGTATCGGGCAAAACAATGTCGGTGTAAATAAGTTCGCCATCGGTTCTTAGTGCATCGGTTATGGTGGCAAACAATTCTTTTTTATGTTCAACCGAATAAAGGCTTTCCAGCGACATGGCAAAATCAAACGAGCGCGGTCTTAATTTCAACGTTTCGAAATCGGCTTTTTTAACCGGTGCGCGGCGTTGCATCGCCGAAAGCACGCAGCGTTCGCCACCTATTTCGGCCAATTCTAAATCTTGTTCGTAACCGGTTACCCAAACGCCGGTTTCTTCAACCAACGTTCTGCCAATCCCACCCAGGCTCGCCCCCAATAACAATAAGCTGTGTTTTTTGGTAAGCGACAATAACGGCAAATATTCTTTTACGTATTCCGCCCCGCCCGGCGTAATGTAGCCATCGCCCCAAAGCTTCTCAACCACGTTAAGGCGCCTTTTGGGCCAAATCAGGTTGGGGTCTTCTTCGGCCTCAGTTATATCTTCTTCAGGTTCTTGTTCTTCGCCAAGCGCTGCGGCCTCTAATTCTTGAAGAAAATCATCGTAATGTATTTCCTCATCGGTTTTTTTGGCAAACGGGTTTAGCTTGCGCCCAGCCCAACGCAAAAAACGCAACACGATTGAGCGTTCCCAGATTGTTGCATCGGGGTTAACTTTTCCAACTGTGGCCGTCTTGTCATTCAAAGGGGTCATATCCAAACATAAAATTAGCTTTAGCGTCGTGATTGGTGCACATATTTTGGCCGCCCCGGTGTTTGGTCATGTATAATAGCAAAACCCCCGAGACTTAAATAGCGCCTCTCGCCCCCTAAAAATATTGCCAGCAAGATATTAACAAAGCACTTTTATGCGCCCCCTTTATGCCCCATATCGTTATTAAATGTTTGATATATTGAAATAATGGGCAATATACTGCCGTGTGGGGCGCGCGCTTTTATTAATTGAATAATGGTATGGCAAGGCAATGGCCGCAAATATAAAAGAAAACGTTTTAAGCGCCCGGTTTCAGCCCGTGCTTTTGCATGGGCAAAGCGCAATCAATACCTTTCGGGCAGTTCCAAACTTAAGCAAAGCCGATGGTTCGGTGCGTTTGGGCAACAGCGTGATTTCTTATTCGGGTGATCCGGTAAAAACCGCCAAAACAAATGCATCTGTTCTTGATGCGGCGTTTTATGAACTTGCCAGGGCAAGCGAAGAAGGAAAAAAATTGCGCTTAATCGTGCCCATCAATTCTTATTCGGTGGTAGGCAACGAAGGCGCCAGCATTATTGTAAATTCAATAAAAAAACTGCCCAAGGAACTGCGCAATAGCGCAATTGTCGAACTTTTTGATTTTCCCGAAAACCTGAGCATGAACGTTCTGGAAGACGATATCGTGCCGTTATTTCCATTTTTTGAAAATTATATAGCAGCCCCGGCGGATGGCATGGATGATTTCACAATTTTCGCCAACTGCAACTTACTTGGCGTCAGTATGGATTTAACCGCACTGGACCAAAGCGCAGAACAAACGGGCAAAAAAATAATGAAATTTTGGGCATCGGCCACCAAGCGGCGCTTGAAGTTGTTTTTTCAAGGGGTCACCGACGAAGGGGTAAAACAGACCGCAGAACGCTACGAAGCCATGGGAATTGACGGGCCCATAATTGGCGAAATGGTGGATGTGCTATAGCCCTGCAATATAACTATTTGTTATTAAACAATTTTTTAATAAATGTGCTAATCACCTAAAGTTGAACAGCATTTCGTTTTTTGGTTGCCTTTGGTCAAGTCGCCCCCCATATAAAATCGGTAATTAGTATTAAATGGGTCAATTATTGCCACCCATTTACCCCCATTGATTGCAGTTAAGAAAAGGTCTAAAACACACGTTCGCAATAATTTGCCAATACAAAATATTGCCCCAAATTTTCAAGAGATTTTCAAGGTTTGTACCCATCAGGAGCTGATTAATGAAACTGAATATCGCCAAAAAATTACCAATCGTAATTGTGTCACTTGCTTTATTATCATTGGGCGCTGCGTCTTATGAAGCTATGGGTGAAGCCGAAGGCGCACTTGAAACAGTGCAGGCCGAAAAATTGGAAGCCATTCAAGAATCACGCATTGCCAACCTGACAAATTATTTGGGCGGTATTCGCGAAGAACTGCAAACAATGGCCACCAACCATATGGCGATTGACGGCATCAAAGATCTGGAAGACAGCTTTGCCGAACTGGGCTTTAACCCCAAACAGGTTGCGCAAAAACTTTACATTTCTGATAACCCCAATGCGGCGGGCGAAAAACACAAACTTGATTACGCCCCTGATGGTTCTGCGTACAGCCAGTTTCATAAAAAATACCACCCATGGTTCCGCCAGTTGATGGAATCACGTGGTTATTATGACGTGTTCTTGCTAAACGAAGATGGCGACGTGGTTTATTCGGTTTACAAAGAAGCCGATTTCGCCACCAACGTCGTTAATGGCGAATGGAAAGACAGCGATTTAGGCAAGGTTTTCCGTGAAGTTGAAAACAAACCACTGGGAACCATCGTCTTTACCGATTTCGCCCCGTATGCCCCATCAGCCGGCGTGCCCGCCAGCTTTATGGCGACCCCTGTTTATGAATATGGTGGTGAATTCCACGGTGCGGTCGTGTTCCAAATGCCCATCGATCGCATCAATAACATCATGCAAAACGCTGCCGGCATGGGCGAAACCGGCGAAAGCTACATCGTTGGCCCTGATTTCACCATGCGTTCGGATTCACGTTTTCGCAAAGAAGGCGACCCAACCTCTATCTTAAGCACCAAGGTCGATACCCCATCCGTGCGTGAAGCCTTTAACGGCGGTGACGGCACCATGGTAACGAACGATTACCGCGGGGTTGAGGTTGTGTCAGCCTACGGTCCGCTTGCCTTTAACGGGGTTACCTGGGCCATTATGGCGGAAATCGACATGGAAGAAGTCGATTTACCAATCATTGAAATGCAAAACGTTATTTTGATAACCGCACTGGTTATTGCGTTGGTGGTTACGGGTATTGGTGTATTTTTTGCCCGTTCAATCACCAATCCGATTGCCAAAATGACCGATGTTATGGGTGTGCTGGCCGGCGGTAATCTGGAAGCCGAAGTTCCATCACTTGACCGTACGGATGAAATCGGCGATATGGCCAAAGCAGTTGAGGTATTTAAAGCCAACGCGATTGAGGTCAAACGTCTGGAAGCCCAGCAAAAAGCCGACGAAGAACGCGCCGAAAAAGAAAAACGCAAAATGATGCTTGATATGGCCGACAATTTCGAAAACTCGGTCGGTGGTGTTGTGAATTCGGTTTCATCTGCGGCGACCGAAATGCAATCTTCGGCGCAAAGCGTTAGCGGCACGGCAGAACAAACATCCAAGCAGTCCACGGTTGTGGCGGCGGCGGCAGAAGAAGCATCAACCAACGTGCAAACGGTGGCAAGTGCATCGGAAGAGCTTTCCAGCTCAATTTCTGAAATTTCCCGCCAGGTTTCGCAATCAACCCAGATATCTTCCACCGCCGTTGCCGAAGTACAAGGCGCCAATGAAAAGGTTAAGGGCTTAGCCAACGCCGCCAATAAAATTGGCGAGGTTGTGGCCCTTATCACCGACATTGCCGA
>JAOULV010000166.1 GCA_029881835.1 Rhodospirillaceae bacterium | reverse complement strand
TGCACAGTTGATTAAACTGGTAAATCAAAATTAGTAAAATACCTATCCCAGCCCATCTCATTAACCATGGTAAAACCTAGCTCTTCCATCACAGGAAGGGTTGATGGCAGGTTTTCATCAAAACATTCCAATTGCATAAAAACTTTGTTGTTTTTTAGCAAGCGGTCCATGCCTTTTAGCGCGCTCAGCTCGTGCCCTTCGATATCTATTTTCATAAACAGGCACTTATCTTTAAAATCGTAAAAATCGTCCAACGCCGCGCAATCTACGGTTATTGAATTTTCGCCACTTCCAACCCACGATGATGCGGGTGATGCATCAGGGGTTAAATTGAATTCAACTTTTCCCGTTTTATCGCTTACCGCAGATCCCACCACCTCAACCTTGTCGGAAATTCCGCTAAGTTGAAGATTTAATTTTATTTGCTTAATGCTTCTTTGGTCTGGTTCGAAGGATATTATTTTACTGGGTTCTGCCCGGGCGGCCGCGGCAATTGTGTAATATCCGATGTTGGCCCCAATATCAAAAAACACATCAGCCTTAGATTTTTTCATTACTGATAATAAATAATCTACCTGCTTGTGTTCGTAATCACCGTAAAATGCTATTAGACGTTCCACGTAGCGCGTAATATTTAGGGAAAAAACCCCAACTTCAATTGTGATAATTTTTTCGTTACTACCCCAAAGCAATGGGATGACCCGCTTTAATATGCTGGGCCACGTCCTTTTCAGTAGCGGAATATTCCTGCTTACGCGCCCAATTTTCCAAAGAACTGACGCAATTAGGGGTACTTTGTATCGCATGATTTGGCCTCTGGTGGTTTTAGAATCATCAAAGTATATGCATATTACCCAGATGAAGGAGCAGGCGCACCATTATTTCTAAGGTGCAAAAACCCACCATACATGCTAGAAAAAAATGGCAGCTAAGGGGTTATGGCAAGATATGCACAAAATCATAGAAGAGCTTGAAAAAAGACGTGAACGCGCCCGCCTTGGCGGCGGCAAAGAGCGAATTTCCCGCCAGCACGCCAAGGGAAAATTAACCGCACGCGAACGCATTGAATTGCTACTTGATCCCGGCACCTTCGAAGAATGGGACATGTTTGTCGAACACCGCTGTGTTGATTTCGGCATGAACAAACAAACCATTCCCGGTGACGGGGTGGTTATTGGTTACGGCACCATTAACGGCAGACTGGTTTTTGTTTTCTCGCAAGATTTTACCGTGTTTGGCGGTTCGCTCTCAGAATCACACGCCGCCAAAATTTCAAAAATAATGGACCAAGCAATGAATGTTGGCGCACCGGTAATCGGCCTTAATGATTCCGGCGGTGCGCGCATCCAAGAAGGGGTGGCATCATTGGCCGGCTATGCCGAAGTATTCCAGCGCAACGTTGAAGCATCGGGTGTCATACCGCAAATATCGGTCATCATGGGCCCATGCGCGGGTGGGGCGGTTTATTCGCCCGCTATTACCGATTTTATTTTCATGGTCGAAGATACTTCATACATGTTTGTTACCGGACCAGACGTGGTAAAAACCGTAACCCACGAAGAAGTAACCCACGAAGAACTAGGCGGTGCCGCCACCCATACATCAAAATCAGGTGTGGCGCACAATGCCTTTGCCAATGATGTGGAAGCGCTTTTATATCTGCGCCGCTTTGTTGATTTCTTGCCCGCAAACAATAAGGAAAAGCCGCCCGTTCGCCCAACGCCCGATAACCCCGATAGGGTTGAAATGTCGTTAGACACGATGATTCCGGCCAATCCCAACAAACCATACGACATGAAAGAATTAATCGAAAAAGTTGTCGATGAAGGCGATTTTTTTGAACTGCAACCAGATTACGCCGCCAACATTATTATTGGCTTTGCCCGGATGGAAGGTTCAACCGTTGGCGTTGTTGCCAACCAGCCAATGGTGTTGGCAGGGTGCTTGGACATTGACTCATCCATCAAAGCCGCGCGCTTTGTCCGCTTTTGCGATGCATTTAATATACCCATCATTACCTTTGTTGATGTGCCCGGTTTCTTGCCCGGTACCGCACAGGAATTGGGTGGCATTATAAAACACGGGGCAAAACTGCTTTATGCCTTTGCCGAAGCAACCGTGCCCAAAGTGACCGTCATTACCCGCAAAGCATACGGCGGGGCCTATGATGTGATGAGTTCAAAACACATTCGTGGCGATGTAAACTTTGCCTGGCCCAGCGCCGAAATTGCGGTGATGGGGCCAAAAGGGGCGGTTGAAATAATTTTCCGTGGCGACCTTGATTCAGAAGAAAAAGTAAAAGCCCGAACCGATGAATACCGCGAACGCTTTGCCAACCCGTTCATTGCCGGCAATCGCGGGTTTATTGATGATGTAATCATGCCGCATAACACCCGCGTGCGGATTTGCCGTTCGTTGCGCATGTTAAAGAACAAAAAAATTGAAAATCCGTGGAAAAAACACGGCAATATACCGTTATAGAAAAATGTAAATATTGTTATGACCGTCAACCCTAACGTAATAAACCAAGAACTTCATAAACAAAACTCGCGCGATTTAGGGCGGTTGGCCGCGCAAATATTGATGTATTTTGCCATCGTGTTTGTTTCTATCTGGGCCAACGTTACATACCTGCCGCAATGGCCATTGTTTATTGTGGTTTTGCTGGGCGGTGGGGTTTATCTGGTTCCGCGCACGCGGCGTCTGATGCAAAGTTTCGAGGGTAACCGCCGTGAAAACAATGGATAATTATTAATGGTAAAAAAATCAAAACCGTTCAAAAAAATACTTATCGCCAATCGCGGTGAAATTGCGTGCCGGGTAATTCGTTCGGCCAAAGAAATGGGCATTCAAACGGTTGCCATTTATTCAGAAGTCGATGCCGAAGCATTGCACGTATTACAAGCCGATGAAGCCATATGCGTCGGCCCGGCGCCAAGCGGGGAAAGCTACCTTAACGTCAAGGCAATATTGGCGGCTATAAAACAAACAGGCGCCCAGGCTGTGCATCCGGGCTATGGGTTTTTATCGGAAAATGCGGCTTTCGGGCGGGCCTTAAAAAAAGAGGGAATAACATTTATTGGCCCCAATGAACTGGCGATTAAAGCCATGGGCGATAAAATTGAATCTAAAAAGCTGGCGGAAAAGCACGGCGTTAATACCATCCCCGGCCATACCGCGGCACTGAAAAGCGAAAAAGAAGCACTAAGCGTTGCCAAAAAAATTGGCTATCCGGTAATGCTGAAAGCATCGGCCGGCGGTGGCGGCAAGGGCATGCGGGTTTGTAAAAACGACAAGCAGGTAAAAGAAGCATTCATTTCCGCCGTGCGCGAAGCTAAATCCAGCTTTGGTGACGACCGTGTTTTCATGGAAAAATACATCGAAAACCCGCGCCACATTGAAATACAGGTGCTGGCCGATAGTTTCGGCAATACGGTCTATTTATTTGAACGCGAATGTTCCATCCAAAGGCGCCATCAAAAAGTAATCGAAGAAGCCCCAAGCCCGTTTTTGGATGAAAAAACCCGGGCCGCCATGGGCGCGCAGGCGGTGAAATTAGCCAAGGCGGTAAAATATGTATCTGCCGGTACGGTTGAATTCATAGTCGATAGCAAAAAGAATTTTTATTTTTTGGAAATGAACACCCGCCTGCAGGTTGAACACCCGGTAACCGAAAAAATAACCGGCCTTGATCTGGTTGAGCTAATGATACGCATTGCCGCCGGGGAAAAATTACCGTTCAAGCAATCAGACCTTAAAATTAACGGCTGGGCGATTGAAAGCCGCATTTACGCCGAAGATCCGTTTCGCGGGTTTTTGCCATCCATCGGGCGCCTATCAAAATATATTGAACCACCGGCATCAAAAAATGTTCGCATCGATAGCGGCGTTTACGATGGTGGGGAAATATCCATGCACTATGACCCGATGATTGCAAAGTTGGTTAGCTATGGCAAAAACCGGGCCGAGGCAACCGAACATATGCGCCACGCCTTGGATGGATTTTATATTCGCGGCGTAAAAAACAATATTTCATTTTTATCGGCGCTGGTTTGCCATCCGCGCTTCGCCAAGGGAGATC
>JAOULV010000165.1 GCA_029881835.1 Rhodospirillaceae bacterium | reverse complement strand
AAAAAGCTGCCACTGGAAGAAACGCTTTCCATCGGTGACGGGGCCAATGATGTTCCCATGCTTGGTGCGGCGGGCCTTGGCATAGCGTTTCACGCCCACAAAGTGGCGGCCCAAGCCGCCAGTGCCAGATTAAACCATGCGGATTTAAGCGCTGTATTGTATGCTCAAGGGTACAGATTAGAAGAATTGGTAAACCCATGAGCAATGACATGAGCAATAAAAACACAGCATTATCATTTGGTGATGATGATGTAAAAAAAATAATCGATACCATTTCCGATGTGGTATTCATCTGCGAAAACGGGTTAATCAAATACATAAACCCGCATGGCATGGTTATTCTTGGTGCCGAAGATGAAAACGATCTTATCAATACTGCGTTTCAATCATTAATTACCGACGATTATGCGTCCATTGTTGATGACATTCTTGCCATGCTGGTGCTTGAACACAAACCAACAGCCATGCGGATTAAATGTTTTGATGGAACCCAGCTTAGCGTGCGGATGGAAGTGGTGGCGCTTTCCCAAGATAAAAGCAACCGAATGCTGGTGGTGGCCCAGGACATTACCCAACAGGTAAAATTGACCGAGGGAATGCACCGCAGTGAAGCCAGGTTTAGAAAACTGGTTGATAGTTCGCTTAATTTTATCTGTGTTTGCGATAAAGACGGTACAATAACATACGTAAATGAATCCGGTATCAAAATTATGCGCGCCAAATCCGATGCCGATATTTTGGGTAAATCGTTGCATGAATTTTTGCAATCCGATTACCGCGATTTTATCCTAACCGGAATTCACGCCCTGCTTGATAACGACGAACCCCTGCCCATACGCCTTTCTGCCATTGACGGCGGGATAATTGATGCCGATGTCAGCTTTACCAAGCTTAGCGGAGGAAAGGATTTTTCCTACAAAGTAGAGGCGAGAGACATAACCGCACGCAATAACGCTGTTTCCGCACTGCGTCGGTCGATTGAAACGCTTGAACAGCGGGTTGAAGAAAGAACCAAAGAATTACAAGAAGAAATCTCCATTCGCCGTCAGGCCGAAGAAAAGATGCGCCACATGGCAAGCCATGATGACCTGACAAAGCTGCCCAATCGCGCCCTAATGCTTGACCGCCTTGACGTTGCCATCCGCCATTCACGCCGTGAAGAAAGGCTTTGCGGTGTAGCGTTTATTGATCTTGATGGCTTTAAGGCGGTAAACGACACCATGGGTCATGAAGCCGGCGATAAGTTGTTGTGTGCGGTTGCTGAAAAGCTATTAAAATGCGTTCGTGAAACCGACACGGTGGCACGAATTGGGGGTGATGAGTTTGTTTTGGTTTTGCCCGATATGCATGTCCGCGATAACGCCGAATTGGTGGCAAAAAGGGTAATTGAAATTCTTTCCCAGCCCATTGATGTGGGAAACGGCAAAAAAGCAACCATTGGCGCCAGTATCGGCATAGCAATATTCCCCACCAATGGCGATGCCCCCGAAGCATTGTTAAAGCTTGCCGATGAAGCCATGTACAAGGTCAAGGGCAAAGGCAAAAACGATTTCGCCTTTGCTGATTAAACTTAAACAACCCGTTACCTTTGGGGAAAGATTATCAATCTATCGCCGGGGCGATAAACCTAAATCCTGATTGTCCTTCGACCAGCAACAAGACCGTGCGCTTTTTATCCGCAGTCGCCTTATCAACAATTTTTCCTATCTCTTCGGGGGTGGAAACCTTTTGCTGGTTGACTTCATGAATAATGTCGCCGGGGCGAATGCGTTCTTTTGCCCCCGAACCATCGGGATCGGTATCAACAACCACAACACCAGCGGCGTCAGAGCCAAGACCGAAACGTTCGATTAAATCGGGCGTTATGCGTGAAAGTGTAAGGCCCAGCTTTTGAACCTCTACCTCACCCACTGTTGATTTTTCAGGTTTGTCGGTAATCTCGCTGTCGGCAACTTTTTCGTCAAGTTTACCTATTTTTAGGTTAAGGGTTTTTTCCTTGCCGTCACGCCAGACCTTGAGCTTGACCTTTTTATCAACCGGGGTCGCGGCAACCATGCGCGGAAGATGGCGCATTTCAGTAACTTCCTTGCCATCAAATTCAATAATTACGTCACGCGGCTTGATGCCACCGTCAGCGGCCGGGCTTCCTTCGGTTACGTTTGAAACTAACGCGCCAATTGGTTTTTTCAGGTTTAATGCTTCGGCTATGGGGTCGGTTACTTCTTGAATGTTTACACCCAACCAACCACGGCTTACCTGACCATTTTGTATAAGCTGATCAATAACCAGCTTTGCCGCATTTGAGGGAATAGCAAAGCCAATGCCGACACTGCCGCCGGATGGGGAAAATATAGCCGTGTTAATGCCTATTACCTCACCTTGCATGTTGAACATTGGCCCACCGGAATTGCCCCGGTTAATAGATGCGTCGGTTTGAATGAAATTATCATAAGGCCCGGCGTTAATGTCGCGCCCACGCGCTGAAATTATGCCTGCGGTTACCGTGCCGCCCAGCCCAAACGGGTTGCCGATAGCCACAACCCAATCACCAACACGCGCAACATCGGAATCGCCAAAACCAACCGATGATAGCTTGCTGTTTGATTTGACTTTTAATACCGCAATGTCTGTTTTGCCGTCGCGCCCTACTATTTCGGCCGCTAGACGGGTGCCGTCTTGCAAGATTGCGTTTACTTCATCGGCGTCTTGTACAACGTGGTTGTTGGTAACAATGAACGTGTCGCCATTTGATTTGTAATCAATGACAAAACCCGAACCAAGCGATGTTGCCAAACGTTTTTGCGGGCGTTTGCCAAACTGTTGACCATCTGGCTGGTTGCGATCAAAAAATTCTTTAAAAAAATCTTCAAATGGCGAACCCGGAGGAAATTGCGGCATTTCCTGCGGGGTGCGGTTTTCAATCACTTGGGTTGTGGAAATATTTACCACCGCAGGCAAAAGCTTATCGGCAAGGTCGGCAAAACTTTCCGGCGTTGTTGCGCCGTGGGCGGGGGTTGGTGTTTGCATTGCCGCGATGGAAACAAAACTAACCAACAGTGCAATAATGTAAAATCCGGACCTGCGAAATGTGTTTTGCATTTTTTTCACTTTTAAATAATTAATTGAATACCGACGACAACATCAATCAGATATTATTGATGTTTGTTCATCATACAAATAAATAAGGAATTTTTATGGCTAAATAATGCCATTTACATCCCCCGGGCTAACCACACCACAATAATGCCGACCCCGGCTGTGGCTAGCGCGCCAATGCGCATTTGGTTTTCCGGCATTTCAAGCGCGGCCTTGGCGGCACGACGCATGAAACCCGGAAACAGGGCATAAAGCGCCCCTTCTATAACTAATACCAACCCAAATGCGCTTAGCAGGTCAATCATTGCCTTAGCGTTTGACCCCTGATTTGCCTAACTGGTCACCAAAAAACCGGAAGAAATCGCTGTCAGGCGAAAGAACCATGCTGGTATCGCTACCGGTAAGCGCTGAACGATAAGCCTTCATCGAACGATAGAACGCAAAAAATTCAGGGTCTTGACCAAAGGCGTTACCTAAAATGCGGTTTCTTTCGCCATCGCCCTCACCCACAAGAATTTTTGAGGTGCGGTTTGCGTCTGCCAGCAAAATTGTTTTTTGCTTGTCGGCATCGGCAACGATTTTGATTTTCAATTCTTCGCCTTCGGCACGAAGCTGGTTGGCCTCGCGTTCGCGCTCAGAACGCATACGGTCATAAACGTTATCGGAAATATCGGGCGGCAAATCGGTGCGCCCGATACGCACATCCACAACCTCAATCCCGAAATTTTGCGCATCTTCGGTCATGATGGAAGTAATAGACGCCATAATTTCTTCGCGTTTTTCCGACAAAACATCAACCAGCGGATAACGCGCCAGCGCATTACGCACGCCGGAATTCAGTATTTTGCCGACACGGTCACGGAATATGGCTTCGGTGCGAACCGCCTGGAAGAACCTTAGCGGGTCAACAATTTTATACCGGGCAAAGGCATCAACCATTATGCGCTTACGATCGGCCAAAATTACTTCTTCGGTGGGCGGGTCAAGGTCAA
>JAOULV010000164.1 GCA_029881835.1 Rhodospirillaceae bacterium | reverse complement strand
GCAGGTCAATTCCCTTGGCCTGACCGAAGAACAGCCTGAAAATAACACGCACCGCATTTTAATAGAAATGCTTTCGGTTGTGCTGTCAAAAAATGCCCGCGCCCGGGCGGTGCAGCTTCCGGCGTGGAACGAAGCGCTGGGCCTGCCCCGGCCATGGGATCAGCAATGGTCAATGCGGATGCAGCAGATAATGGCATTTGAAACCGACCTGTTGGAATATGATGACCTGTTTGATGGTTCGCACGTTGTTGGCAAAAAAGTTGATGAATTAAAAACCGCGGCATTGGCCGAAATTTCCAAAATAGAAAACCTTGGCGGCATAATGCAGGCGGTGCAAACGGGATATCTTAAGCAAAAATTGGTTGAATCAAACGCAAGACGCATAAGTGCCATCGAAAGCGGCGAACAAACAGTTGTCGGGGTAAACATATTTACCAGCCATGAACCATCGCCATTGGTGGCGGGTGATGAAACATTTTTAGTGCCGGATGAAAAATCCGAACAAGAAGCCATAAAAAACATAAACGCATGGCGCGCCAATCGCGATAACGAAGCGGTAAAAGAATCGTTAGCGGAGTTGGAAAAAGCAGCCCGCAATGGTGAAAACATTATGCCGCCATCAATAAATGCGGCACATGCGGGGGTTACCACCGGTGAATGGGCAGGGGTATTGCGCAAGGTTTTTGGCGAATACCGCGCGCCTACGGGCCTTGCCGGCGCACACGCGCCGGGCGAGGGGTTAATTGATGCCAAAAAAGCGGTAATTGATTTGCAAAAACATATTGGTTCACGCCCAAGGTTGCTGGTGGCCAAACCGGGACTTGACGGTCATTCCAACGGGGCCGAGCAGGTCGCCCTGATGGCGCGCGATGCCGGGTTTGAGGTAATTTTCGAAGGCATACGTCAAACCCCCGATGAAATTGCCACCGCCGCGGTGCAAGAAGGGGTGCATGCAATTGGTCTGTCGGTTTTGTCGGGTTCACACATGACGTTGGTTGGCGATGTTATTAATAAACTAAAGGCGGCGGGTGCCGATGACATACCGATTGTCCTTGGCGGCATAATACCGCCCGCTGATCACAAAGCATTATTGCAAATGGGGGTTAAAAGCATTTTTACCCCTAAGGATTTTCGTCTTGATGCGGTGTTGTGTGAATTGGCTGCACTGATAAAAAATCAAGCGCGCAGCGAATAGAAAATTATTCTTCTGGTGCGGGTTCTGGTGCTGGCTTTGGCTTTGGTTTTGCTGCCTGCACGCGCCCTGGTTCTCTGCCGGGGGAAAACACCGGAACGGGCAGGGTATCTTCGGGGTAGGTATTGGCGCTTTCTACTAACGTGGGCAGGTTTTCTTGTAAAAATTTAACGACCCCGTCGCGGTATTCTTCCAGCACAAATGACCAGGTAACAAATAACCCACCCCTATTTTCATAATAGGTGACATCTTTGTTTCTTCCGATATCCAAAAGTGCTGTTGCCATGTCAGGTGCGTGGCCGACGTAAACCCATTCGGGCCTAATGCCGCCGTGCCAAATTAAAAACACACCGCCCTTGGCGCTTAATCCCGCTTCTTCGGGATCAAGGGTAAATAAATCTGGAAATTTTCCCTTTGCATTACGATACCAACCGGGATCAACCGGTTCGCTAATCGCTTGGGACGGGGTATCTTTTGATTTTCCAAAAAGAGCCATCGTTTAAGTATCCGCCAACTTTTTGCGCCCCATAAGGGAAAGCCTTTTTTAAGGGCGATCCCGATACCTGATTCTATACGCATATAATTGTTATATAGATACACTAATTTTCATTTATAATATGTTACCACTAGATTTTTTGTGGTCAATTTCAGGTTTTTTTAATTTTTTAAAGGTGCCGTTGCCCCGGCTAACCAATCTTTTTCAGCCCCGGAAAGGTGTGGGTTAAGTATATCAAATACGTCTTGGTGATAGGCGTTTAGCCAATTTATTTCGCTGCTTCCAAGCATTTTTGCATCTATCAGGTTTTTATCTATGGGTGCCATAGTTAAAACATCAAACCCAAGCATTTCAAGGCCATCGGGGTTGTTTTCAGACGGCCTGGCACCAACTACCGTGACCAGATTTTCAATTCGGATGCCGTATTCGCCTTCTTTGTAGTATCCCGGTTCAACCGAAATAACCATGCCAACCTTTAGCGCCACCGGCACGCCTTTTTTTGCGATGCGCTGCGGCCCTTCGTGAACGCCAAGATACTGCCCGACCCCGTGTCCGGTTCCGTGGTCATAATCAAGGCCAACCTGCCACAGCGGTTGGCGGGCTATGGCGTCTAGTTCCTGCCCGGCGGTGCCGCTTGGGAATATTTGGCTGCTCAAGCGGATGTGCCCTTGCAGAACCCGGGTGAAGCGGTCTTTCATTTCTGCCGTTGGTTTGCCAATGGCGATGGTGCGGGTAACATCGGTTGTGCCATCGGGGTATTGCCCGCCAGAATCCACAAGGTACAATTCACCATTACCTAACATCCGGTCGGTTTTTGCGTTTGCCCGATAATGAACTATTGCCCCGTTAGGGCCGGATCCGGAAATGGTTGTAAAGCTGGGGCCGAGGTACATTTCATGTTGGGCGCGAAAGCTTTCAAGCTTTTCTGCCGCATCAATTTCGCTAACCTGACCAAGCATTTTGCCGTTCACAACATTTTCATCTAGCCACGCCAAAAAACGGCTAAGTGCTACGCCGTCTCTGATGTGGGCGTTGCGTATGTTGGAAACTTCGGTTGGGTTTTTTGCCGCCTTTGGCAACAAGCATGGGTCGCTTGCAACAACAACCTTGGCGCCTGCTTTTTCTAGGCGCGATTTTATCCAAAGCGGAACACTTTCAATTGCCACCCTTATTTTTCCGTCAGTTTTGCCCAGGGCATCAAGGCAATCACCAATTTTTGTCGGTTCAATAATCTCGACGTCTTTTCCCATGTGGGCAATTGCTGCGGCGTCAAAGCGTTTTGGTTCAACAAACAGTTTGGCCGATGTATCTGAATATAAAATAGCAAAACCCAAAACCAACGGTGTAAACGGCACATCATCGCCGCGAATATTAAACAGCCACGAAACATTATCGCTGCCGGAAATTATCTGCGCGCTGATGCCGGATTTTTTCATGTTGGTGGCTATCATTTTTCGTTTGGCATAACTGCCAAGACCACAATAATTTTCACCATGCGGTTTGATGGCTGATGTTGATTCGCGCGGGCGATCCGGCCACAGGGAATCAATCGGGTTTTGTTCAAGCGCAACTAATTCACCACCGCCTTCTGCAACCGCGGTTTCATAAATGCTCAACTGTGATGGGGTAAAATGCCATGCATCATAGCAAATTTTCTCGCCCGGTTTTATGTGTTCGCGCAACCATCCGGCGGGCGGGGTGTTTGCCAGATGGCAGATTTCAAAAACATTTTCATCAACCTCGGCCCGTGATTGGATGGTATAACGCCCATCAACAAATATGGCGGCGCAATCTTGCATTACAATGGCAACACCGGCAGAGCCGCTAAACCCGCTAAGGCGCAAAAGCCTTTCATCACCAGCGGGAAGATATTCTGACTGATAGGCATTAGTGTGGGGAACTATCATTCCGGCCAAACCCAAACTTTTCAGCCTTTCCCGAACGCGGGCGTGCAGACCGGCATCAAAGGTTGGTTCAGGGGAAATGGCTTTATTCACTTTTAGCGCTCTCCATAATTTCGGCAATTGTATCTTAGCATTAAAGCCAAGCTCCAGCCCATGCTAAAGCGGGTTTTCAAAATCCGCCACTATTGGGGCGTGGTATGATTCCGGTGCGTCGGCTATTGCCGCCGGGCTTGCGACCTCGTCGCCCAATGCTTCGTTATGGATTTCTGTTTTTCGCAGCCACGCAAGCAAATTATTAGAAACAAGAATATGGTCAAACATTTGCGCTTTGCCACGATGAATAATGGAAAAGCGCTGGGATTCGGGCAAGCTGCGCTCGGCGGCAACCAACATTCTGGCGGCAAATTCGCCACTGCCGACATCGTCTTCGTCGCCGCGAATAATTCTGACCGGGGCTTCGTGGTCATCGGCGTTGAAATCACCAACAACACAAACCAGC
>JAOULV010000163.1 GCA_029881835.1 Rhodospirillaceae bacterium | reverse complement strand
AATTCGCCTTTGGGAATACGTTTGCCCGGTGTTAACAATGCACCGGCGGCAAGCATTGCTCCCTTTTCAACCACACAGCCATCCATGATGCAGGCTTTCATGCCGATAAAACACCCATCTTCCAAAGTGCAGGCATGAATAAGCGCCATGTGACCGATGGTCACGTTATCGCCAATTGTGGTTGCAAATGGGGTGGAAACATGCACGACCGAACCGTCTTGAATGTTGGTGCCAGAACCGATGCGCACCTTGTTAACGTCACCGCGAATGATGCAACCGTACCATATGCCTGTATCTTTACCGATTTTAACGTCACCGCTAATGGTTGCGGTTGCGGCAACAAACGCGCTTTTATCTATGTCGGGGGTTATGCCATTGAATGGTAAAATCGTTGCCATAAATTATTGCTCCAACCATATTTTAAAAGCATCGGTTACAATTTCCGGCTGCTCTAATGGTGCAAGATGACCTGAATTTTCAACTATCACAAGGGTTGCGCCATCACCAATACCGTCTGCCATTTCTTGATGTATTTCAGGCGGCGTAAGCGCATCTTCGCGCCCACACAAAACCAGCGTCGGGCATTTTATGTTTTTTAAATCAGGCCTTGAATCAACCCTATTCAACAATGCGGTTTGTTGGCGCAAAAAAGCATCCTTGCCGACATTTTCCGCCATCTGCAAAACCACGTCCCTAACGCTTGGCTTATTAACGTGGTCGGGATGAACAAGATTGGGCAACAACAAGGGCGTAACCCCTTTGAATTTTCCATGCATGGCCAGGTCCATCATGGATTTTCTCCGCGCACTTTGTTCAGGCGTATCAGCCCGGGCAGAGGTATCAACCAGCGCAAGACGTTCAACCCGACCTGGGTCCTGGCGCATAATTTCTTGGGCCACATATCCGCCCATGGAAAGGCCGGCTAATGAAAATTTTTCCGGTGCCCGGCGCAAAACTGCGCGGGCTAAATCAGGGATGTTGTCTTCGCGCGTAATATCGGCGACCTCAACATCTGCCACATCGCCAAGGGCGCTAACCTGATGCGACCATAAGCGTTCATCATTCAAAAGGCCGGGTATAAGTATAAGTTTATTTTTTGGCATTTATTTTATTTAACCAGCTTACTTATTTCTTTGAATTCGGGTGTGCCGGCACGGCGCAACCATTCAAATAAAACCATTTCGGTTGTTACAATTTCGGCCCCGGCTGATTTTGCCCTATCCAGCCCTGCTTTATGGTTTGGGGCGGTTCGTGATGATGTTGCGTCAGACACCACAAACACCTTAACCCCACGATTGATAAGTTCAATTGTTGTTTGCAAAACACAAACATGGGCTTCTATTCCGCATATTATCGCTTGGGTTTTGTTCAGTGCGTTAAAATGCCCGGCGAAGCTATCATCGGCCATGCAGGAAAATGTATCTTTTTCCCGCACCACACCATCACTTAGCAATGATGAAACCGCATCAACCAAATGACCAATCCCTTTGGGGTATTGTTCCGATGCCACCATATCGACAGCCAAAATAGATGCGCCCTTAATAAGACGCTTGGTGTTTTCCACCACCATGTCGGGTTCGTTCATAACTGGCAAAAGCCGTTCTTGGATGTCGATAACCATCAAGACGGATTGTTCTTTGTCTATTAACAAGGGCTGGCTCTCCTTGGATTTAGGTAAAAATGCGAGTCGTCCACCCCTCAAGTTATCCCAAGCAAGGCCCAAGGCCAAGGTGCGAAAGCCAGCTTAACCGTCTGAAAATGGCTAGATTTCCGCTATTTCATTGACATTGGGGCCTGAACGTGGTGTTAATCCGCCCAATCAAGATTTAAAGAACAACTTATATGAAAGCCCAGATTGGGGTTTTGACGGACCAGAACAAGCCTGACCGACAGCCCCGATCCGAAACTAGATGACATTTGCTAATACCGGACTAGGTGAAAATGTGCTGCGCGCCGTAAGCGAAGCAGGATACGAAACCCCCACCCCAATTCAGGATAAAGCCATCCCTGTAGTTATGATGGGGCGCGACATACTTGGCTGCGCCCAAACCGGTACCGGCAAAACCGCATCATTTACCTTGCCGATGATTGATATTCTTGCCCATGGGCGCGCGCGCATGCGTATGCCGCGCTCGCTTATATTGGAGCCGACCCGTGAACTGGCCGCCCAGGTTGCGCAAAATTTCGACACCTACGGAAAATATTCCAAACTATCCAAAGCTCTGCTTATTGGCGGAACCGACATGGCGGCGCAGGCAAAACTGCTTGACCGCGGGGTTGACGTTTTAATCGCCACGCCCGGGCGGTTGATGGATATGTTTGAACGCGGTCACATTTTGATGAACGACATCAAGATACTGGTTATTGATGAAGCCGACCGTATGCTCGACATGGGTTTTATTCCCGATGTTGAAAAAATTGTAAAGCTGTTGCCACCGTTACGCCAAACATTGTTCTTTTCCGCGACCATGGCGCCGGAAATTAAAAAACTGGCAGACAAGTTTTTGATGAACCCCAAAGAAATTTCAGTTTCCGCACCGGCTTCGGCTTCGGAAATGATTGTTCAGGGAATATCGGTATTAAAAGTTCCATCCCACGTTCGCGGAATGGATGCAAAAAAGAAACTTAAACGCGATGCCCTGCGCGCGCTTATCACGCAAGAAGAAGTAAAAGACGCGATTATTTTTTGTAACCGCAAAACCGATATTACCACGGTTTACAAATCGCTTTCCAAGCATGGTTTTAAGGTCGGCCAATTGCACGGCGATATGAGCCAACCCGCACGCACCGAGATGCTGGCCAATTTCAAGGCAAAAAAATTCAACATTCTTATTTGTTCAGATGTTGCCGCCCGTGGCCTTGATATACCGGATCTTTCCCACGTGTTTAATTACGACGTTCCCATGCGCGATGAAGATTACGTTCACCGTATTGGCCGCACCGGGCGTGCCGGGCGCGAAGGCCATGCGTTTTCAATCGCCCTGCCGGAAGACGGCAAATATATTTCCGCAATTGAAGCGCTAATCGGAACCACAATTCCACGCATAGACATTCCCGGTTTTGACGAAGGCCAGCCGGAAACAGATGGCGGGCGCGGTGGGCGCGGCAACGACAAGCCTGCGCGCAAAGAAGATGGCGATAGCAATAAAAAACCACGTAGCCGTGGCGGGCGCGGCCGGGGCAAACCAGCGGGTAAACCATCTGGTAAGCCAGATGTTAAATCAGCGGACAAGTCAGCGGAAAAGCCATCTGATAAACCATCAGAAAAGCCGCCTGCTAGCGAAGAAAAAACTGCAAAACCAAAACCTGTCGAAAAAAAACATTCCGATAGAAACGCCCACGGGGAAAAGAAACCGGGCGGCGGTAGCGAAGGCGAAGGAAGCGGCCTTGGCGGAACCGACCATATGCCAGCGTTTTTAAAAGGCAACTAACGCCCAACCTTCAGCGCAAATCTGCCGCCAGCGCGATACCAAATATAATAAATAAAACACCTGAAATTTTGCTCATCCTTTTGGCAACCGCTGGGCCGGATTTGTTTGCCGCCTTGGATGCAAGCAATGCGTAACCCATTAGCGCGCTAAACGATAGCACTATCAAGGTAACCGCCATTATCACCAGTTGCTGCCCTATTGGCCTAGACACGTCCAAAAACTGTGGGAACAGCGCGCCAAAAACAAAAATTGCCTTGGGGTTGCTAAGCGCCACACCTATACCTTGAAAATAAGATTTGCGTGGAGAGAATATCTTGGCAGGTTTCATCTCACTTTTCACATCGTCAACTGAGATCTTCTGTTTAACAAACAATAGCCTGAACCCAAGATAAACAAGGTAAAGCCCACCAAATATTCTTAGATATACGATTATTTCAGATGATGCTTCCAACACCGAACCAATTCCGATTGCGGTTATTGCGCTCAATATAACCAGACCAGTTTCATTGCCCATGATTGCAAAAAATGCGCCACGCGCGCCGTTCATCCCGCCGTGGGTTAGCGCCAACAAAACCGCTGGCCCCGGCGACAGTACAGCGGCAATGGTTACGGCAACGAACGAAAGCCACAAATCAAGGTTCATGAATTAAATCCAAAAAAATG
>JAOULV010000162.1 GCA_029881835.1 Rhodospirillaceae bacterium | reverse complement strand
TCATCAAGGCCCGGTTCATAAATCGGCATTACGCCTTTTTTTATGCTGGCTATTTTATTTTCATCTTTATCGACACAAATAACATCAAGGCCAAATTCTGAAAAACACGCCCCCGAAACAAGGCCGACGTATCCGGTGCCAATCATTGCAACGCGCATAAACAATTCCTTAAAAAAACAAATACTTGCCCACGCTAGCTAGCGGTGGCGGGGTTGTGCTCATTTTTTAGTGTAAGGGTTGCCGGGATGCAAGGTTTTGCGGGAAAAGCCGGTAAAACACCGCCGTGGGCATGAAAACCGCCCGCTAAATAAGGGATTTTAAGGTTCCGTGAATACCCTTGGCGATGTCACCGTGATCAAGGGCAAAGGCAACATTGGCGGCCACGAATCCGGCCTTAGAGCCGCAATCAAACCTTTTGCCTGAAAATCTAAACCCCCTGAAATCGACCTTGCCGATGGTGGCGGCGATGGCGTCGGTCAGTTGGATCTCACCACCCGCCCCTTTTTGCCCAAGCTCGAGATGCTTTAGAACCTCTGGGGAAAGAATATAACGCCCAATAACCGAAAGCGTTGACGGCGCATCATCGGGGTTTGGTTTTTCAACCAGACCTTTGGCGGTGGCAATTTGCCCGTCGTCATCTAAAACATCTAATATTCCGTATTTGTTTGTGTGTTCACGCAGAATATCTTCAACCGCAACTACGTTTCCGCCGAACTTGTTAAACACCTCAACCATTTCAGACAGACACCCAGGCGTTCCTTTAACCAAATCATCCGGAAGCATAACCGCAAAGTGGTTATCGCTTATAAATTCACGCGCACACCAAACCGCATGACCAAGACCAAGTGGTTTATCCTGTTTTACAAAATTAATAGAAGTTATGGATTTGTAGGTGCCGTGCACCGCTTCTAATTCTTTGGTTTTGCCCCTGTCTTCTAAAATTTTTTCCAAAGCCGGAACTGCGCCAAAGTATGATTCTAGTATTTCACGGTTATGATCACCGACCACAAAAACAAAATCGGTTATTCCTGCAGCAATGGCTTCGTCCACCGCGTATTGCACCAGTGGCTTATCCACGATGGGTAGCATTTCTTTGGGCACCGACTTGGTGGCGGGCAAAAAACGGGTGCCAACCCCGGCTATTGGCAAAACTGCGGTTTTTACTGATGCTGTCATAATGTTACTTCTGCCATACCTGAGCGGGTGTCGCAAGAGAGGTAAAGGCCTTGCGCTATATTACGTGCCCAAGCTATCCATCAGGGTGCGAACCTCGTTGCGCGCAGCAATATGGCTCATGGCCAGATTGCCTTTTTTTATTTCGACCACATCCATCAAGGTTAGGCCCTGCAAGAATAATTCCCGAAAAATAACCCGTTCGGAAAAGCCCATTACCTGCCTAAAGCCAATGCGCGATGAAAGTTCATCCAGTGCGGTTTCGACCCTTTTTTTGTTCTGCGCTTCGGTATGACCAAGGCGATTGCGCATCACAATCCAGTCTATTGAGCCGCCATCACGTTTGGCGCGGCGCAATTTTTGCGCCCACACCATTTCGGCGTAATGGCTTGGCCTTTCTACCTTGCCGGTTTCGCTGTTAATTCTGGCAAGTACATCCAGGTCAATAAAGCTATCGTTCAGCGGGGTTAGTAAAATATCGGCAAATGAATGGGCGGCACGGGAAAGCGCGTTATCGTTTCCCGGGGCGTCAATTATAATTGTATCAACCTTGCCGCCCATTGTTTCAAATGCGTGGGAAATATTTTTTTCGGCATCTTCGTCGTTTGCACCACCGCCCAAAGGCTCGATTTTCACCATTTCAGGCGTTGGCAACAAAATTGAATTTCGTTTGGCGTATGTTTCGCGGTTTTCAAAATAACGGCTTATGGTTCCCTGCCTCTGGTCAAGATCAATACAGGCAACACCGGCCCCGTCACGCAACAGGCTAACCGCAATGTGCATTGCGGTGGTGGATTTACCACTTCCACCCTTTTCGTTGCCAACAACCACTATTCGCGGGCCGGCTTTTGTCGGATTTTGTTTACTGTTCATAGATAAAGGGGTAGGCATATTATAAGAAAAACGCAAACATTTAAGGCGGTATGGTGCCATTTTTTTAATCTAAAATAACATTGGTTTAAAAAAACATGGAAAAAATTGACGTTGCGGTAATTGGCGCTGGTGTGGTCGGTTTGGCCATCGCTAGAAAATTTGCCCTTAGCGGGCGCGAGGTATTGTTGCTTGAAAGCGCCGATGCCATTGGCACCGGTACATCATCTAGAAATTCCGAAGTTATTCACGCGGGCATTTATTATCCCCCCGGTAGCCTAAAGGGTGAATTGTGCGTTAGCGGCAAAAAAATGCTTTATGAATTTTGTCAAAGCCACGGCGTAAATCACAAAAAAGTTGGCAAGCTTATCGTTGCCACTGACGCATCACAAATTTCCGGTCTGGAAAATTTGTTAAAAACAGGCCTTAATAACGGTGTTGATGACCTGCGCATGGTTGATGCCAAATACATTAAAAAAACCGAGCCGATGTTAAGCGCAATAAGCGCAATTCATTCACCTTCTACCGGATTGGTTGATTCCCACGGGCTTATGCTGGCGCTTCAAGGTGACATGGAAAATGCAGGAGGAATGCTGGCGCTTAAAAGCCCGGTTATTGGCGGGCGAATTGAAAATAATGAAATTGTTTTATCCGTTGGTGGCGATGAACCGATGGAACTTTCCTGTTCATTGGTGATTAACGCCGCCGGACACGGTGCATGGGATATAGCAAAATCGATTGAGGGAATTGATAAACAGGCCATTCCACCCCACCATCTGGCCAAAGGAAACTATTTTTTACTTCAGGGCAAGGCGCCGTTCTCCCAATTGATATATCCATTACCCGGTAGCGCAAGCCTGGGCATTCATTACACCCTTGACCTTGGTGGGCAGGGTCGCTTTGGCCCCGACGTTGAATGGGTTGATACTATGGATTACAGCGTTGACCCAACCCGGGCCGAAAGCTTCTATGCCTCAATCAGAAATTACTGGCCGGATATTGCGGATGGGTCGCTTATTCCCGGATATTGCGGAATACGCCCCAAAATACAGGCACCAAATGAAGCCGCCCATGATTTTGTGTTTTCGCCTGACGCTTGCGAAAAAATCATAAATCTATATGGAATCGAATCGCCGGGCCTTACATCGTGCTTGGCTATCGCTGAAAAAGTTTTTGCTATGGCAAGCTAAACGTAAGGATTTCCTTGGGTTGTTGTGAAATTTGATATGTGAACCTACCCCCGGAACCCTAAATAGGCTAAAACAATCAACATGATAAAAGCCACCAGCCTGACCGACCAATCCCCCGCCACAGCCATTGCCACAAGAGCGCTAATGGTGTTTTTCTTGTTTGCTCTTGTGATTGGCGGGCCGACAACCGGCAATGCCCAACAGGACAAAACACCAACAAAAAATGGCTCGGTTGTTAATTTTCGTGAAGAACTGCGCCAGTTTGTAATTAATATTGGTGCTTTTGCCAGAAGCGGAAAGCCTGATTTTAAAATAATTGCCGAAGATGCGCTTGGCCTGGTGGTTAAGGTTGATCCCCATGACGAAGAGATCATGTTTCCGGCAAAAACTTTTATTGTAAATGTTGACGGCGTTTTACAGCGCGAGATCTCGACCCTTGTCAGCAAAAAACGGGTTACGGATGAATCGATTGCATTGCGCGATCACGCCATAAAAATAGCGTCGGATGCGGGCCTGAACGTATTGGCGCTGGAATTTGCCCAAGAGCAAGATAAAATATCAGCCGCTTACGCCAATGATGCACAAAAGGGTTTTGCCCCATTTGTTGCCGAAAGCCTGAACCTTTCTTCCATACCGGCGCACCCAAAAACCGTTTTCAACAACAACTCGGAAAGCATTTTATCGTTAAAAGATGTAAAAAACTTTATTTATCTGGAAAATACCCAAGGGTTTGGTTCAATGTCTGATTACATTCAAGCCCTGCACAATACAGATTACGACGCCATTATAATAAATGTTTATCATGGTCGTGACCCGTTAACGGCAAATGATGTAAGGCTTTTGAAATTCAAAAAAACCGGTGGCAGGC
>JAOULV010000161.1 GCA_029881835.1 Rhodospirillaceae bacterium | reverse complement strand
TCGACCCTTGTCAGCAAAAAACGGGTTACGGATGAATCGATTGCATTGCGCGATCACGCCATAAAAATAGCGTCGGATGCGGGCCTGAACGTATTGGCGCTGGAATTTGCCCAAGAGCAAGATAAAGTATCAGCCGCTTACGCCAATGATGCACAAAAGGGTTTTGCCCCATTTGTTGCCGAAAGCCTGAACCTTTCTTCCATACCGTCGCATCCAAAAACCGTTTTCAACAACAACTCGGAAAGCGTTTTATCGTTAAAAGATGTAAAAAACTTTATTTATCTGGAAAATACCCAAGGGTTTGGTTCAATGCCTGATTACATTCAAGCCCTGCACAATACAGATTACGACGCCATTATAATAAATGTTTATCATGGTCGTGACCCGTTAACGGCAAATGATGTAAGGCTTTTGAAATTCAAAAAAACCGGTGGCAGGCGTTTGGTGTTTGCAACCATGGATGTAACCACCGCCGCCAGTTCGCTTTATTATTGGCAGCAGGGCTGGGGCCAGGGATCGCCCGTGTATATTGATGCGCCATTGCGTTCCGATCCGGACCGTTACCGCACCCATTTTTGGGACCCCCAATGGCAGTCCATCATTTATGGCAACGCCACTTCGTATGTGGCCGGGATAATTACGCTTGGGTTTGACGGGGTGGTCATACGCGGCCTTAATGGCTGGCGTTATTGGGAAACCGGCGAAGTGGAAGAAGAGCAAGACGCGATAGAATAATATCCTTTCGCTACCCTGCGCGCTCTTTTGTTTAAAGCTAAATTACGACATTACCGAAACAATATCTTCAATAACGAACCCGTCTTCCGGCGGGTAGCGATTGGCTATTTTTTTGCGGGCATCGTTTTCATTTTTTGCCACCACCCCTTGGGTGTGGATGTCGGCCCACTGGTCGGCAAAAAAATTGTGGCTCTTGTTTTCTTTGACCATGGCACGAACCACCTTGTTGTAAATTGATACAAGATAAACATGCCCGACAGCGCTTATATCTATCATCTAAAAACCCCTCCTTAAACACCAGTTTTCTCGCCTTGCTTGGGCGAGGAAAAATCCCCTCTAAGAACGCTCAACGGTTAATTGTTGGGGGTAAAATATTAAGAAAACTTTATTGGTTGGGGTTTTTGGTAACGGCATTAAAAAAAGCTCCAAAGGCTGCTGCCTTTGGAGCTTTAATTATGGTGGGCACTGATGGATTCGAACCATCGACCGTTCGATTAAAAGTCGAGTGCTCTACCAACTGAGCTAAGTGCCCTTAATATCTATATATATTCACGCACCCACCGATTGGTAAGGAACCACAAGAATCTAGGGTCCACGGTAGGCGTCGGGAACTTAAAAGCTGTCTGCGTCGGGGTCAATGGTCAATTTACGCCATTTTTCATATAATCAATTATGGGTGGTTGGCGGGGTTATTTGGCGAATTTAGCTTTCATATGGCTGGCCACGGCCGGGGAGACAAAATGCCTTATATCACCGCCCAATAGCCCTATTTCCTTCACAAAACGTGACGAAATAAACTGATGGCGGTCTGATGCCATAAGAAACACCGTCTCGATTGCCGGATTAAGGCGCGAGTTCATCCCCGCCATCTGGAATTCATACTCAAAATCCGATACCGCCCGAAGGCCACGAATAATTACGTTGGCCCCCACGTCACCCACAAAGTCCATCAAAAGGTTATCAAACGGCTTAACGGTTATGTTGGGGTTTGCCAAAGAGGCTATATCGGCCTCAACCATTGCCACACGCTCAGCCAAAGAAAACAAAGGCTCTTTCCCGGCGTTGACCGCAATACCCACAATCAAATGGTCAACCACCTTTGTGGCACGCGATATTATGTCCATATGCCCGTTGGTAACCGGGTCAAATGTTCCGGGATAAACACCGGTGCGCGCTTTAATTTCGACCATTTATCTTTGCGCCTTATGCCCTAGCGGTTAATCCTGCCCGGTATCGGTTGCGGCTTCTTCGTCTTCGCCGTCTTCGCTTAGACGGCTGACCGAAACAACGCTTTCGCCCTTGGATGTCTTGAACAATGTTACGCCCTGGGTGGTGCGCCCGGCAATGCGAATATCTTCAACCGTGGTGCGGATAAGCTGTCCACCGTCTGTTACCATAACCAAATGGTCGGCACTGGCCACCGGGAATGATGCCACAACGTTGCCGTTGCGTTTTGATGTTTCAATGTTGGTAATGCCCTGCCCGCCACGCCCGGCGATACGGTATTCATACGCCGATGTCCGCTTGCCAAAGCCGTTGGTGGTAACCGTAAGGATGAAATCTTCCATGCTTTCCATTTCGCCAAAGCGTTCGGCACTTAGGCCAAGCTTTGTTGGGTCGGTTATCAGTTCATCATCGCTTTCGCCACGGGCCATACGGCGGCGCGCACTTTGAATTTTAAGGTAGTTGTCGCGTTCTTCGGTGGCAAAATCAACATGGCGGACAATAGACATGGAAATAACCTCGTCTTTGTCTTTTAATTTTATGCCGCGCACCCCGGTTGAGGTTCGCCCGGAAAACACCCTGACATCGGAAACCGGAAAGCGAATTGATTTACCCCCGCTGGCGGCCAACAATACGTCATCGTTTTCGGTTGCAACCTGCACGCTAATAAGGCGGTCACCATCATTTAGCTTCATGGCAATTTTGCCGTTGGCTTTGATTGATTCAAAATCAGACAGGCTGTTGCGCCTGACGTTACCGCTGGCGGTGGCAAAAATAACAAACATGTCTTTCCATGTTTTTTCATCTTCAGGCATCGGCATCAGGGTGGTAATGGTTTCGCCTTGTTGCAACGGCAAGATGTTTATCATGGCTTGGCCGCGCGCGGTCGGGCTACCAAGCGGAAGCTTGTAAACCTTCATCTTGTAAGAAATGCCGGTGCTGGAGAAAAACAAAACAGGCGTATGGGTATTAACCACAAACACCTGGGAAACAAAATCTTCATCACGCGTGCTCATACCCGCACGGCCTTTGCCGCCACGGCGTTGCGCCCGGTAACTTGATAGCGGCACCCGCTTGATATAACCGGTGTTGGTAACCGTTACCACCATGTCTTCGCGCTGGATAAGGTCTTCAATATCGTGTTCGAATTCATTTTCTTCGATGGTGGTGCGCCTAGGTGTGGAAAACTGCTCTTTCATTTCTGTTAATTCTTGGCGCAAAATACCAAACAGTTTTTCGCGTGAACCCAGAATTTCCAGATGATCTTTTATTTCATCGCCCAGCACGGTCAAATCGCCACCGATTTTATCGCGCTCTAGCCCGGTCAGGCGGTGCAAGCGCAATTCAAGGATGGCGCGGGCTTGGGCTTCGGAAAGGTTGTACTTGCCCTTAACCACGGTGCGGCCCGGCTCATCAATTAGTTCAATCAGCGTGCGCACGTCTTCGGCCGGCCATGGCTTGGCCATTAATTGTTCGCGCGCGGTTGTGGGGTCGGGTGCTTTGCGAATAAGGGCGATAACGTCATCAATATTGGCAACCGCAATTGCCAGACCAACCAACAAATGGGCTTTGTCACGCGCCTTGGCCAGTTCAAAAATTGTCCGCCTGCGGATTACTTCTTCACGGAATGTAATAAACGCCTGAAGTATTTCTTTCAGGTTCATCAGTTCCGGACGGCCACCGTTAAGCGCCAGCATATTAACGCCAAACGACGTTTGCAGCGGGGTAAATTTGAACAACTGGTTCAAAACCACTTCGGCCATGGCGTCTTTTTTAACTTCGATAACTACGCGCACGCCATTGCGGTCTGATTCATCGCGAATATCGGAAATGCCTTCGATGCGTTTATCGCGCGCGCATTCGGCCATATTTTCGACCATGCGCGCCTTGTTAACCTGATATGGGATTTCGGTAACAATTATCGCCTCGCGCCCCTTGGCCGAGGTTTCTATGTTTGTCCGCCCGCGCATAACCACTGAT
Source organism: Rhodospirillaceae bacterium (assembly GCA_029881835.1). GTDB lineage: Bacteria > Pseudomonadota > Alphaproteobacteria > Rhodospirillales > Magnetovibrionaceae > DAOVVL01. Next base: position 185 of record JAOULV010000161.1, on the reverse strand, counting down.
CCGCGCCCGGTATGAAAACCCGACACCACACCCGAACGGCCAAGGATAATACCGCCCGTGGGAAAGTCGGGTGCCAACATATGTTCCATCAACCCGTTGATATCGATTTCAGGGTCATCAATTAGGGCGAAAATCGCGTCTATGACCTCACCCAGATTGTGCGGCGGAATGTTGGTCGCCATACC
>JAOULV010000160.1 GCA_029881835.1 Rhodospirillaceae bacterium | reverse complement strand
TTCCGCCGTAGCCGCTACCGGGGGGCCGGGGTTAATAGGCGGGGTGATAGTCGGCGTGATGACCGCCAAGGCAATCGCGCTGGGGCAAAATATCCCGTTTATTGCGGTTAACCACCTTGAGGGCCACGCACTAAGCGCCGGGCTGGCAAACAGTGATGTGCGGTTTCCGTATTTGTTGTTGCTGGTTTCGGGCGGGCATTGCCAGTTGCTGGTGGTGAAAGGAGTGGGTGAATATAGGCGCCTTGGCACCACCATTGATGATGCCTTGGGCGAAGCGTTCGATAAAACCGCAAAGGTTTTAGGTCTGGGTTATCCCGGTGGCCCGGCAATAGAAAACTGGGCCAAAAATGGCGATAATCAGCGGTTTTCCCTGCCCCGACCCATGAAGGGCAGGCCGGGATGTGATTTTTCATTTTCCGGATTAAAGGCCGCGGTCAAACGCACGGTTGATGACCTGCCGCCAGGGCAATTGCCCGAAAAAGATATTTCCGATATGGCGGCATCGTTCCAGCAGGCGGCCGGCGAATGCATAGTCGATAGAACAAATAACGCCATAGCCATATTCAAACAAACCCACCCATCTGCGCGCCATTTGGTGGTGGCCGGCGGGGTTGGTGCCAACAAAGCATTGCGGGGCGAGCTGGAAAAACTGGCAAATAGCCACCAGATGGTGCTAGTGGCCCCGCCACCCATACTTTGCACCGACAATGGCGCGATGATTGCCTGGGCGGGATTAGAAAAATTAAAACTGGGCGAAACAGATGGGCTGGATTTTGCCCCGCGCCCGCGCTGGCCGCTTGACCCGAACGCCCCCAAAGCGGTTGGCGCAGGGGTAAAGGCTTAAAAAAGTAAAAAACAGGTTACCCTTGGCGCACGGTGCTCATGGGGCTTAAGATAAATAAATTAGCAAATCACGCGACCAAGCAGGGTTAAAGCATATGCAAAAAATTGGTGTAATCGGCGCAGGCGCATGGGGAACCGCATTGGCAATTGCCGCAAGGCGTGCCGGACGCGACGTTACAATTTGGGCGCACGAACCCGAGGTAGTAAGTGCCATTAACGACAAGCACGAAAACACCATATTTTTATCCGGCATAAAATTAGATCCAAACATCAAGGCCACATCCGATATGGCAGACGTATTAAATACGGATGCGGTTTTAATGGTGGCCCCGGCGCAACACGTTCGTGGCGTTTGTGAAATGGCCAAACCACATTGGAAAAAAGCAACACCAATTGTTTTGTGTTCCAAAGGGGTTGAAAAAAATACCCTTAACCTGATGAGCGAAGTTGCCGGGCAGGTTTTAGGAAAAGATGTTCCGCTTGCGGTTTTGTCCGGCCCCACGTTCGCCAAAGAAGTTGCAAACAATCTTCCAACCGCCATAACGCTGGCATGCAACGATGAAGCACTTGGGCAAAAACTTATTGACGCGATAGCATCAAAAACTTTCCGTCCTTATTATTCGCCAGATGTTATCGGCGCCGAATTAGGTGGCGCGGTTAAAAACGTTTTGGCCATTGCTTGCGGCATTGTCGAAGGAAAAAAAATGGGTGACAACGCGCGCGCCGCGCTTATCACCCGTGGTTTAGCCGAAATTGCCAGATTAGGGCTGGTGCTAGGGGCTGATCCGCTAACCCTGATGGGGCTTTCGGGCCTTGGTGATTTGACCCTGACGTGCAATGCCATGCAGTCTAGAAATTTTTCTTTGGGTTACGAATTGGGGCAGGGAAAATCTTTGGACGCAATTTTAAGCGAACGCAATTCAGTTGCCGAAGGCGTGCCCAGCGCCACCAGCGTTGTTGAGCTGGCGGAAAAAAATCAGGTCGATATGCCAATATGTCAGGCGGTTTATGCGGTGTTAAATGTTGAAGCCGACCTTGATTCAATAATTCTTGGCCTTCTTAGCCGCCCCCTTAATGTTGAATAAAAACTGGAGAGCAAAATGATTTTTGCAATTTATGCAACCGATAAACCGGATATTCTTGAAACCCGCATGGCGGCACGCCAAGCGCATCTTGATTACATAGAACCCTATAACGATAAAATACTTACCGCAGGGCCGCGCCTTGATGATGACGGCGAAAAAATGATTGGTTCATTGATTGTGATTGACCTGCCCGACCGTGCGGCGGTTGATGCATTTTGTAAAAACGATCCTTATGCCATCGCCGGAATATTTGCCGATGTAAAAGTTACCGGCTATCGCCCCGTGTTTCCAAAATAAATATTTAAGCGAAACAATAATGGTAAAAGCAAAACCGGTTTGCGCTTTGGATGACATCCCCTTGCTTGATGGCAATGTGGGTGAAGCCGCACTGGAATTAAAAATAGATAATAAAAAAGTTTTTGTTTTGGCAATACGTCAGGGCGATGATGTTTTTTTATATAAAAATTCTTGCCCGCATATCGGCACCCCGCTGGATTTTAACCCCGGCAGGTTTCTTAACCCTGATAACACCCATATTTTATGCGCAACCCACGGCGCGCTTTTTGAAATTGCTAACGGCAACTGTATTTACGGGCCGTGCGAGGGCAAAAACCTTGAGACCATACCTTGCCGGGTAGAAGGGGGTCAGGTCTGGCTTGGGTGATTTTAACAAAATCATTTAATCCGCGCCCTTGCCCAAAACATTATCCCGCCATTATAATACCCGGCAACACGCAGTGGTGCCGTTATCGGTTAAAATTAGAACAATAACAACGATTTGCACTAAGCCTTAAGCACTTCACCACAGGGAGGAGCACCCAGCCAATGAGCGACCAACAAGTATTTCCCGTTCCAGCCGACCTTGCCAAAAGCGCGTGGGTCGATGATGACAAATACAAAGAAATGTATGCCCAGTCAGTTACCCAAGGTGAAAAATTTTGGGGTGAACACGGCAAACGGATTGATTGGATAAAGCCTTTTAGCAAAGTAAAAAACGTAAATTATAACGCGCCTGATGTTTCAATTAAATGGTTTGAAGACGGAACCCTTAATGCATCGGCCAACTGCATTGACCGCCACCTGCCAACCCGCGGGAACCAAACCGCAATTATCTGGGAAGGCGATGATCCAAACGTTTCCAAACACATTACCTATCAAGAACTGCATGACGAGGTTTGCAAGCTTGCCAACGCCATGAAAGCGCGCGGCATTAAAAAAGGTGACGTGGTTACAATTTATATGCCGATGGTTCCCGAAGCGGCCTACGCCATGCTGGCGTGTACCCGCATTGGGGCAATTCATTCGGTTGTGTTTGGCGGGTTTTCGCCCGATGCCTTGGCCGGACGGATTGAAGATTGCAAATCAAATTGCGTTATCACCGCCGATGAAGGCGTGCGCGGCGCCAAACCAATTCCATTAAAAGCCAACACCGATGCGGCAATTGAAAAATGCGGCGGGGTTGATACCGTGTTTGTGGTTAAACGCACAGGCGGAAAAATCGGTTGGGTTGAAGGACGCGACGTTTGGTATGATGAAGCTACCGCCAAAGAAAGCGCCACCTGCGAACCGGCCGAGATGAACGCCGAAGACCCGATGTTTATTCTTTATACATCCGGTTCCACCGGCAAACCCAAAGGCGTGCTGCACACCACCGGCGGCTATATGGTTTATGCATCTATGACACACCAATACGTTTTTGATTATCACGATGGTGATATTTACTGGTGCACCGCTGACGTTGGTTGGGTTACGGGCCATAGCTACATTGTTTATGGCCCGCTTGCCAATGGTGCGGTTACGTTGATGTTTGAAGGCATCCCGACATATCCTGACAGTTCGCGTTTCTGGCAGGTATGCGACAAACACAATGTAAATATTTTTTACACTGCCCCCACCGCAATTCGCGCGCTAATGCGCGACGGCGAAGGGCCGGTTAAAAAAACTTCGCGCAAATCCATTCGCTTGCTTGGCACCGTGGGTGAACCAATTAACCCCGAAGCATGGATGTGGTACTACAACGTTGTTGGCGAAGGCCGTTGCCAGATTGTCGATACCTGGTGGCAGACCGAAACCGGTGGCATCATGATAACGCCGCTGCCGGGTGCAACCGCACTAAAGCCCGGTTCGGCGACGCGGCCGTTTTTTGGCATTCGTCCACAAATTGTTGATGCCGAAGGCATCGAACAAGAAGGCGCTTGCGAAGGCAACCTTTGTATTGTCGATAGCCGGCCC
>JAOULV010000159.1 GCA_029881835.1 Rhodospirillaceae bacterium | reverse complement strand
AAACCGCTTAGCGCATGGCAGGCATTGGGGGTTCGCCGGATTGATGGAAACGACCTACCCAAAGCCGATGTTGTGGCATCATTGTTAGCGCCCGCCGGTCACGTTGGTCCTAAGTTTTTGGTTTATGGTAATTTTCGCGCCATAATGCGCTGGAATCAGTCGCAGTTTTATGCCCTTGCCATTGGCCATTTGGCCGACCGGATAACAGGCAAAGGCCCACTTAGCACCCTTGGGCCAAGGGATGCAAAAAGCTTATCGTTTGCCCAATCCGAAGAGCTGCAACAGCTTCTTATTGATGCCGGATATGACCCGGGTCCTGCCGATGGAATTATTGGTTCAATGACCCGCGATGCAATCAGGGCATTTCAAAAGGACAACCAAATAGTCCCCGATGGGCACCCATCGGTTGATATTTTGGCGCGCATAAAGGCCAAGAAAACACGGTAAATAGCCTCAAAAATTGCCGCGGGCTTTAATCATTCGGAAATGATTTCCGTGGGATTATTGGTATTGATGCACCAACCCTTCAAACCACCTGAGGCCCTTAAAAAACATGACTATTTTAAAAATAATTTCCGTCACCGTTGTCGGCCTTATGCTTAGTGCTTGTGCGGAAACCCAGTTTCTTATGCACACAGCCAAAAGAATGAAAAAGGAACAGCAATCAACTTATTATAAAGTTGGTAATCCATATCAGATTAATGGGGCGTGGTATTATCCGGCAGAAAACTGGAGTTATGATGAAACCGGTGTGGCCTCATGGTATGGGCCGCAGTTTGATGGAAAGCTAACCGCCAACGGTGAAACGTTCGATCAATGGCAGGTATCGGCGGCACACAAAACACTGCCAATGCCGTCAATCGTGCGCGTTACCAATCTTGAAAATGGAAGATCGCTTGTGGTGCGGGTAAATGACCGTGGGCCTTATGCCCGTGGTAGAATTATTGATATGTCACGCCGCGCCGCCCAGATGCTTGGCTTTGAAGGAGAGGGTACGGCAAAGGTTCGCGTTGCGATATTAGCAAAAGAAAGCAGGGCGCTTGCCGAACGCCTTAAATCGGGCGAAGTTTTAACTGCCGAAGATATGCCGCAAATTAATTCAGATAATCTTTCGCAAGAACCGGTTGCCAGCAAAACGCTGGAAAAAGTTCAGGTCGCGTCCATTGAACCGGCACCGCAAATCCCACCAACACCAAACGAGGTTCGTGTTGGTGATATGACCAGCGTTAGCGTGTCACCGACAAAAATATATATCCAAGCAGGGGCTTTTTCCGATTTAAACAATGCCGAAAGGGTGCTGGCCAATCTTGAAAAGCTGGGAAATGCCACAATATCACCCGTACAATCGGGCGGACGAGAGCTATTCAGGGTGCGTCTTGGGCCAATTTCAGAGGTTAATGAAGCCGATGTTCTTTTAGAAAAAGTCGGCAATATTGGCTATCCCAACGCCAGAACGGTGGTTGAGGAAACCGCAATCAACTGATTTTCCCACTTTTCTCAGGTCTTGGGCCATAAATATGGCTGTTTGGGGTTGGCGGCTGTAAGTGGTGCACGTATTGTTTGGTGGTGCCATGCCTTTGTTTTGCCGACTTTTGTTGCTATTGGTTGGCTATCGATATGATTACAAGAAGGGTTTATTTTAAGATGGGTTTTGTTATTCGTTTCTTCCTTGGCCGGGCGGGATTAACCGCCATAATTTTTGCTCTTATTTTTTCAACAGCGCACGCATCTAAAGCAACAGCCGCAACGGAAACACCGGCGGCCAGAGCATACCTTGTTGATGCAAAAACCGGCGCCGTGCTTTTGGATAAAAATGGTAGCGAACCCATGCCGCCAGCATCCATGAGCAAACTGATGACCCTGCACATGCTTTTTGAACGCTTGCGCGATGGCCGCCTTTCGCTTGATGATAAATTTTACGTTTCCGAAAATGCCTGGCGCAAAGGCGGGGCAAAAACCGGCGGGTCAACCATGTTTCTTGAGCCGGGGATGCGGGTCAGGGTTGAAGATTTGATACGTGGAATTATTGTGCAAAGCGGAAACGATGCTTGCATCGTAGTCGCCGAAGCGATTTCGGGAAGCGAAGAAGCCTTTGCCGAAGAAATGACAATTCGCGCACGTGAACTTGGGCTAAATGACAGCACATTTAAAAACTCCACTGGTTGGCCTGACCCCGAACACGTGATGTCACCGCGCGATCTTGCCAAGCTTGCAAAAATTACAATCGAAGAATTTCCAGATTATTATCACTATTACGGTGAAACTAAATTTATCTACAACGGTATAAGCCAACCAAACCGCAACCCGCTTCTTTATAAAGAAATGGGTGTTGATGGTTTGAAAACAGGTCACACCGAAGAATCCGGTTATGGTCTTGCCGCGTCTGCGGTGCGCGGTGATCGCCGCCTTGTTCTTGTTGTTAGCGGGCTTGCATCACAAAAAATGCGATCATCAGAATCTGAACGATTATTGGAATGGGGTTTTCGTGAATTTGATAATTATGCAATGTTTCAAAGCGGTGACGTTGTAACCGATGCTGAAGTTTGGCTTGGCAATAAAGCAAACATACCTCTGATTATAGAAAATGGTTTGACCTTAACATTGCCAAAACGCGCGCGTCGCGAAATGGTGGTGAAGGTTATGTACCAAACCCCAATTCCCGCTCCGGTGACTAGGGGCGACAAGGTGGCAACCCTTAATATAACTGCACCCGGTGTCGATCCAATTGAGATACCGCTTGTGGCGGGCGACGATGTGAATAAACTGGGCCTTACCGGGCGGTTGGCCGCGGCGGTTAATTATATTTTATGGGGCACTTCTGAATAAGTCGCCAAACAAGGGTATATCTGGTGAGTGGTGGATATTTTATTACGCTTGAAGGCGGTGAAGGGGCGGGTAAATCCACCCAGATAAAGCGTCTTGCCCAGGCTTTGGCAGATGTTGGAATAAACACAATCACAACCCGCGAACCCGGCGGTGCGCCAGGGGCAGAAGAAATAAGAAACCTGCTGGTAAATGGCGATACCAAACGCTGGGCGCCAATGGCCGAGGTTCTATTACATACTGCGGCACGGGCCGAACACCTTGATAAAACAGTAATGCCGGCACTAAAAAATGGATCATGGGTCATATCGGATAGATTTTCCGATTCAACCCTTGCCTATCAGGGCTACGGTCACGGTGTTGATACAGAGGTTATTAAAAATATCTATCGTGATGCGTTTGGTAATTTTAAGCCCGATCTGACATTGATTATTGATGTACCTACGGATGTTGGATTGGCGCGCGCCGGAACCAGAGCCGCAGCAGACGCAAACCCCAATGAAGATAGGTATGAAAGAATGGGCGGCACTTTTCATCAGCGCATACGCGAAGGCTTTCTTGAAATTGCCAAGGAAGAACCTGATCGCTGTGTTGTTATAAACGGCGAACTTGATGAGGACGGGGTGTTTAGCGCTATAAAAAATGCGGTAAAAAATAAGTTTGAGATAAAGATCTGATGGCCAAGGCAACAAAATCACCCGAAATTGACGTTGACCCTTATCCGCGCCCTAGAAAAAACCAATTTCTTACGGGCCACGTTGAGGCCGAAAAAAAATTGTTGGAAAGTTTCAATTCCGGGCGAATGCACCACGCTTGGTTAATTTCCGGCCCACGGGGAATTGGCAAGGCAACGCTGGCTTACCGTTTTGCCCGCCACATCCTAAGCCACGGGGAAGGGGTGGATAACCAGCCCATAGTTGCCCCGCCGGATCCATCAGTTGGATTATTTGGCGGCGAAGAAATCCCAAAAACAGATTTAAGCGAAACGGATAACGGACCACTTTATCTTGCCGAAAATACACCTGTGTTTCAGCGGGTGGCGTCTGGCGGTCATGCCGATTTGTTTTCCATTGAGCGCAGGTTTGATGAAAAAAGTGGAAAACTTAAAACCGTAATCGGGGTTGATGATGTTAGGGGCATAGGACACTTTCTTTCGATGACCCCGGCCGAAGGCGGTTGGCGTGTTGTCGTGGTTGATGCGGTTGACGAAATGAACCCCAACGCTGCCAATGCATTATTGAAAGTTTTGGAAGAACCACCATCGCGCGCAATATTGCTATTGGTTTGTCATAACAGCGCTGATTTATTGCCGACTATCCGTTCGCGTTGCACCAAAATGGCACTGCGTCCGCTTAATCAGCCAACCGTGGTGTCATTGATTGAAAGATATATGCCGGAAATAAAATCGCCAGACGCCAAGCGCCTTGCTCAGTT
>JAOULV010000158.1 GCA_029881835.1 Rhodospirillaceae bacterium | reverse complement strand
GGGTGCGTGAACTTTCGCCATTTGCTTTGTGATAAGCCAGCGCCATCTTTAGCGCGGTATCAACGCTTTCCGATCCGGAGTTAGTAAAAAACACATGGTTCATTCCATCGGGTGAAATTTCGCTCAACCGATTGGCAAGCTCAAAAGCCGCCGGGTGACCCATTTGAAATGGTGGGGCATAATCCATAAGGGCCGCTTGTTTTTGGATTGCTTCAACAATTGGTTGGCGCCCATGTCCCGCGTTACAGCACCAAAGCCCGGCGGTGCCATCTAATACCTGGCGACCATCGTGGCTGGTGTAATGCATGTCCTTGGCCGCCACTAACATGCGTGGCGCCGCCTTGAACTGGCGGTTGGCGGTAAAGGGCATCCAGTGCGCTTCTAGGTCGTTTGGTTTTATGGGGGTGTCAGGCATGGGGAGATCCGCTCTTTCATGATTGATAAGATAACAAAAGCTATCATGTTTAATATTTTTGTGGCTTGTGTTTATTATTAAAATCTAATCCATTGTTTTTAAACATTATTTGTGATAAATTTATGAATATATTCAACATAAATAGGGGTAGATAATGACCCAGTCCAGCAGCGAAGATATGGCAATTGGTTCCAGGTTGCGTCGGTTGCGTAAGCGCACAGGCATCTCGCAACGTGAACTAGCGAAAAAAAGCGGGGTAACTAGCTCCATGATATCGCTAATTGAAACCGACAGCACCAATCCATCGGTAGGAACGCTAAAAAACATACTAGATGGCCTGTCCATGCAGTTGTCTGATTTTTTTGCCATGACAGATGAACCGGAACAAAAAGTTTTCTATACCCCGGAAGATTTAGTTGAAATTGCCGGTGGGCGCATATCCTACAGACAGGTTGGTGCCAACCTTAGGGGGCGTGGTTTGCAAATTTTGCACGAACGACTTGCCCCCGGAGCCGATACCGGCAGATCCATGCTTAGCCACAATGCCGAAGAAGGCGGTGTGGTTATTAGGGGTAAAGTGGAATTGACCGTGGGTTCACAAAAAAGAACACTAAAAGCAGGCGATGCCTATTATTTTGATTCCAAAATCCCCCACCGTTTTCGCAATATTGGCGATGAAGAGTGCGAAGTTGTTTCTGCCTGCACCCCGCCAAGCTTTTAGATTGCTAATATATTGCCGATATATTGCGGGTGAGCATTAAAAGTACATGTTTGCCGCTTTGTTATAGAATTAATGTAATGTAGACTTGAATCTATCGATCTGGAGGAAAAAAAGAAACTGGGGCACTTTTTTTCAATTTTTGTTGTTACCGTTGCTGTTGCCATATCGGTTATGGGTGGTTCCGCGCGGGCTGATTCCATCAATATTACGGACGAACTTGATTATGCAATCGGCAAGCATGTCTTTTTTTTACAAGAAAACAACGCCCCCCTTAGCCTAGAAGAAGCAACAAAGGCATTTGCCGCCGGACGTTTTAGCGCTTCTGATCAATCCATACTTAACTTTGGCATTGGTGCACCACCGGCTTGGGTTGCGTTCAACGTGATTAACCAAGACGCAAGCCCTATCCGGCGACAGCTTTCGGTTGAAACTTCCTGGATAGACCTTTTGGATGTTGCGTTTATCAGAAACGGGGTATCGATTGAACAATTCAAAGCTGGCGATAGCCTTCCATTTGCTCGCAGACAGACAAATAGCAATTATTTTGAATTTAATCATGATTTCGCAAATGGAATCACGACCGTAATGATTCGCGCCGCAACCGTTGATCCCATGGTTTTGCCGATCTATTTTACCAATACACAAACCGCCCAATCGCGAAAAATATTTCACGGTTACAGCTATGGTGCGGTTTATGGCGTGATTGTCGCGTTGTTGGCGTATAATTTGCTACTTTTTATTGGCATAAGAAACAGCCGCTATATTCTTTATTCAAATTACCTGTTTTGGTTTTTGTTTATGAACAGCACCTACAGTGGGCATAGCTTTAGGTGGTTTTGGCCTGAATCGGTAAATTGGCAGCTATGGTCAAATCCGGTTTTGATGATGGCGTTCAGCTTTAGTGGATTGCTTTTCTCCTTCAAATTTTTGCAAACCAGCACGCACTTTCCGAACACTTACCGTGTAATTATTGGAACAATGATTGCGTATGGGTTGATGATGGTTGCATCCATTGCTGTCGGGGGGCATGAGCAGGCGTTATTGCTGTCTTTTTCATTAATATTTGTTTTTCCCGCGACCATGGTTTTATTGGGGGTTATTTCGGTTCAGGCCAAGGTTAGATCGGCTAAATATTATTTGTTGGCATCTATGTGCGCGGCGGCTGGCTATTCCATAACCGGGATGAGCGTTTGGGGGTTCATACCCCACCACGTGGCGGGTTATCGCGCCGCCGAAATAGGAATGATGCTAGATGCTATTTTGTTGGCCTTAGCGCTTACCGACCAGTTCCGCATTGTCCAGAATGATAAAATGCAAGCATTGGTGTTATCGCAAGTTGACCCATTGACCGGAGTAAATAACAGGCGGGCATTTTTTGATTTTTCCCAACCCCTGTGGGATACCGGGGTGCGCAATAACCACGATATGTCGGTAATTTTATTGGATATTGATGGTTTTAAAAAAATTAATGATAACTACGGCCATTCCTTTGGCGACGAAGCCTTGGTTAAGGTGGCTAAGTTAATTAAAAAAAGCGCCCGTACCGGCGATATTGTTGCCCGTTGGGGCGGGGAAGAGTTCATCGTATTTTTGCCTGAAACAGATTTGGCTGAGGCAAGATCTGCCGCCGAGAGAATTTGTTCGGGCATTGCAGGCATTGAATTAAAAATCAAAGGTCAAGATGTCTCAATAACCGCGAGTCTTGGCGTTGCCTGCAAGGATGCAACCACACCATCCCTTGAAAGCCTGATTTATTACGCCGATGTTTATCTGTATTCGGCCAAAGACCAGGGGCGCAATCGGGTGTGCTCAAAACTGGTCGCTTAATAATTCGGTATAACTGTTGTTAAAAAAACAAACGTTAATCCTGTCTTCCGACGGGGTTTCGTTTCGCGCCCTTTTTTTCGGCCAGCAGGCACAATAAATCATGCGCAATGGTGGCCGCCGCAATGACAATAATTTCTGAAACGTTGAGTTATTTTTTATCAGAAAAACTTACGCCGAAATAAGCGTTAGCCACGCCGCGCCGCTAAACACCATGGCAAACCCCACCCACTGCAAGGCCTTAATCGGTTCTTTCAAAATTAAGCGCGCCAGACCAACCGTTACCACCCCGTAGGCGGCACTGGTGACAGACGCGATTGCGGTGTCGCCTGTTCCGTGCGCTGAAAAAAGTGCAATGAATCCGATGCTATCAACAATACCCATCGTGATAAGCAACAGCCACATTTTCATTTTGATGCCACGAATATTTATACCGGAACTTATACCAATGGCCGCAATCAAAACTATGACCGCGATTATTCGAGAAAACCAAATGACCTCAACCTCGCCCGCGCGGCTAACGGCAGCTTCCATAATTAAAAATCCAACAGCAAACACCAATGCTGCGGATCCGGCATAAAAAACGCTGCTATTTAATGTTCCTATTGAATGAACCTCGCTGTATTCGTTTTTATAACCAATCCGTGCAACCACCCAGACCCCGCCGATGGTGATCCCGATGGCCGCAATAAGTGGAATGGTTATGCTTAGTTCGCCCATTAATGTAACTATCAAAACAATCGGCAATGGATAACTGGCGGTTACGGGAACAACAATCCCCAACGGCCCTTGGGCAAGAGATTTGTAAAGCAACGTCGCCCCAATGGCTGAAAGTATTCCAGACAATACGCTCAAAGCCAGTGTAGTAGGCTCCCACAAAAGATGAACGTTGCCAACCATCGCAAGCGGGGTCAAAACCAAGGCTGATATTGCATAAAGAAATGTAATAACGTGCGCAGGGCCAAGAGCGCGCGACATATAGCGCGCAAAAAAATCCCCTGTACCCCAGCAAAGTGCGGTTATTAAACCCAATAATCCAGGATTCAAAGCAGACAGCCCCCTTATTGTCGTGCGCTGGTATTTTTTAAAACACTAATCCTGTCGTCCGACGGGGTTTCGTTTTGCGCCCTTTTTTTCAGCCAGCAGGCACAATAAATCATGCGCAATGGTGGCCGCCGCAATGGCAGTAATTTCTGAAACGTCGTATGCGGGCGATACTTCGACCACGTCCATGCCAACCAGATCAAGCCCGCCAATACCGCGCACTATTTCCAATGCTTGGGCGGTGCTTAAGCCACCCGATAC
>JAOULV010000004.1 GCA_029881835.1 Rhodospirillaceae bacterium | reverse complement strand
CAAGCACGCGAAGCGAACGTTCAACTTCAATGGTAAAGTCAACGTGGCCCGGGGTATCAATAATGTTGATCTGATGGTCTTTCCAAAAACATGTGGTCGCAGCAGATGTAATGGTGATGCCGCGTTCTTGCTCTTGTTCCATCCAATCCATGGTGGCAGCGCCGTCATGCACTTCACCGATTTTGTATGATTTACCGGTGTAGAACAAAATCCGCTCGGTCGTCGTGGTTTTGCCGGCGTCAATGTGCGCCATGATGCCGATGTTGCGGTATTTATCGAGTGGAAATTTGCGTGCCATTTCTTATTAATCCTTAGAGCTTCGAGCTTTACCAACGGTAATGCGAGAATGCCTTGTTGGCATCTGCCATTTTATGCGTGTCTTCGCGTTTTTTTACGGCTGCACCGCGACCTTGCGATGCGTCCATAAGTTCGCCGGAAAGACGGGCAACCATTGTGTTTTCCGAACGCTTGCGAGCCATTTCAACGATCCAGCGAATAGCAAGCGCCTGACGGCGGGCGGAACGAACCTCAACCGGAACCTGGTACGTTGCACCGCCAACACGACGTGAGCGAACCTCAACCGAGGGGCGAACGTTTTCGATGGCTTCGTGGAATACCTTGATTGGGTCGTTTCCAGATTTCTTTTGAATGACGTCAAATGCGCCATAAACGATGCCTTCTGCGGCTGACTTTTTGCCATCCAGCATAAGGGCGTTCATGAATTTGGTTATAACCAGATCGCCGTATTTGGCATCTGGTTGGATTTCGCGTTTTTCTGCAGCGTGACGACGTGACATATTTTATTACACCCCTTACTTCGGCCGCTTGGCGCCGTATTTGGAACGACGTTGGCGACGATCAGATACACCTTGCGTATCGAGCGTGCCGCGAATGATGTGATAACGAACACCGGGAAGATCCTTCACACGACCACCGCGGATCATCACGACTGAGTGTTCCTGCAGGTTGTGGCCTTCGCCGGGAATATAGCTGGTGACCTCAAAACCGTTGGTCAAACGTACACGGGCCACTTTACGCAGAGCCGAGTTAGGCTTTTTCGGTGTGGTTGTGTAAACGCGTGTGCAAACACCGCGCTTCTGGGGACAAGCCTCCAGCGCAGGAACCTTATTGTGCGCCCGTGGTGCTTTACGGGGCTTGCGGATCAGTTGGTTAATAGTCGGCATACTGTTTCTTCCATTTCAAACTGCACCGAATCGATTATTAAATTCGGTGCAACAAAAAAACCGTGAGCGCGGGCGTGTTTAAAACCGCACCTCTCGGTATTCTTATTGGTGGCTAAAAAGCCTGTATTTGCAACGCGCTAGCTTCGAAAATCTGCGTCTGAACCGCTAAACCGGGTTCACCACCAGACCCCTGAAGAGTGGCGCATACTATGCACGGCCCCATTCTTCGTCAAGCACCAAATCGCCTGTTTTCTGGGGTTTTTTGATTTATTTGTGTTTTTTATTAAAATCGTTATTTTTCAATAACTTACAGACAGGGCAATATGCCTAAAATGACTACGGGCGGTGGGAGACTATCTGTCGCCACACCGCCCGCAACAATATTTAACTTAAAAATCACCCAATCACCGACCAGCTTTGGACGGTGATTGGGGATTCTTTATCATTCCGCCGGGGTTTCCGCCGTTGGTGCGGGAAGTTCCGCCCCAGTGATGGAATCTGCCGGTGGCAGGTTTTGCTCTTCCAATTCTTCCGGTTTTGACCTTGCTTGAAGCTCGGCATCGCGCGCCGCGGCAATGGTGCGATAACGGTTCATGGCAGAACCGGTACCCGCCGGAATTAAGCGGCCAACGATGACGTTTTCCTTTAGCCCCAACAGGGTATCGATTTTACCCGATACGGCGGCTTCGGTCAGGACACGGGTTGTTTCCTGGAACGATGCGGCCGAGATAAAGGACTGGGTCTGGAGCGATGCCTTGGTTATGCCCTGAAGAACAGGCTTGGCCGTGGCTTCTTTTTCGCCCGCTTCCTTGGCTTTGGCGTTGATTTTTTCGAACTCGGACTTGTCGATGAGCTCGCCAACCAGAAGCGTTGTTTCGCCCGGTGTTACGACTTCGACTTTTTGCAACATCTGACGGCAAATTACCTCGATGTGCTTGTCGTTAATCTTAACACCCTGCAAACGGTAAACTTCTTGGATTTCATCAACCAAGTATTCGGCCAATGCTTCCACGCCCATAACCGCAAGAATATCGTGCGGAACCGGGTTGCCATCCATAAGCGGATCGCCACGACCAACATAATCGCCCTCTTGCACGGCAAGATGTTTGCCCTTGGGGATCATGTATTCACGTGGCTCTTCGCCGTCTTCACTTGGAACCACGATGATGCGGCGTTTGGATTTATAATCCTTACCGAATTCAACCCGGCCTTCGATCTCGCTGATGATAGCGTGATCTTTTGGTATGCGGGCCTCGAACAATTCGGCCACACGCGGCAAACCACCGGTAATATCGCGGGTCTTGGCGCTTTCACGGGGAATACGCGCCAGCACGTCACCAACGTATACCTGCTGGCCGTTTTCAACCGACAAAACCGCATCAACCGGAAGGAAATAACGCGCTTCTTGTTCTTCATCAATCATGATGATCTCGCCCTTTTTATCACGAAGGGTGATGCGCGGTTTCAGATCGGTTCCTTTTGGCTGGGATTTCCAATCGATAACAACTTTGGATGAAATGCCGGTGGCTTCGTCCATTTGTTCATTGATGGAAAGACCTTCGACCAGATCCATATAATTGACCAGACCTTCACGTTCGGTGATGACCGGCAATGTGTATGGATCCCATTCGGCAAGTTTTTCACCACGATTAACCTTGGCTTTATCCTTGGTCAAAAGTTTTGCGCCATAAGGAATGCGCTGACGTGCGCGTTCACGGTTTTTATCATCAATCATTGAGATTTCGGCATTACGGCTCATGACAACCTGAACACCGGACGAGTTTTTAACCGTCTGGCAATTGATCAGGCTTACCTTAATTCCATCTGAAATTGATTCAATGAATGATTGCTCCGAACCCTTCTGCGCCGCACCACCAATGTGGAAGGTACGCATGGTAAGCTGGGTGCCCGGCTCACCAATGGACTGGGCGGCGATAACGCCAACAGCTTCACCGATATTAACCGGTGTACCACGGGCAAGATCGCGACCATAACACGCACCACAAATACCAACCTTGCTTTCGCAGGTTAGCGGTGAACGAACCTTGGCCGATTCAACTTCGGCGTCTTCGATTGCCTGGGCAACGGTTTCGTCCACAAGGGTTCCCTTTTTGGCAACAACTTCGCCAGTCATCGGGTTGATTACATCTTCGGAAATTGTGCGTCCGAGAACCTGTTCGAATATGGAAGAAATGGTTTCATTACCCTGTGTCACCACGTTTGTGGTGATACCGATATTGGTTCCACAGTCTTCTTCATAAACGATGCAATCTTGCGCAACGTCAACCAAACGACGGGTAAGGTAGCCCGAGTTAGCGGTTTTAAGCGCGGTATCGGCCAGACCCTTACGGGCACCGTGGGTGGAGTTAAAGTATTCCAACACGGTCAGACCTTCTTTGAAGTTAGAAATAATCGGCGTTTCGATAATTTCACCCGACGGTTTGGCCATAAGACCGCGCATACCGGCAAGCTGTTTCATCTGTGCAACCGAACCACGCGCACCGGAATGCGCCATCATATAAACGGCGTTTACCGGTTTGCCTTCGCGATCTGCCGAGATTTCTTTCATCATGGCATCAGAAACCGCATCGGTACAATGCGCCCAAGCGTCAACAACTTTGTTGTATTTTTCACCTTGGGTGATTAGGCCGTCTTGATACTGTTGTTCGTATTCTTTGGCCCGCTCTTCGGTGGCGCTTACCAGTTTTTCTTTTTCCGGCGGAATGATCAGATCATCTTTACCGAAAGAAATACCGGAATGGCACGCATGCTTGAAGCCAAGCCCCATAAGGTGATCGGCAAATATTACCGTTTCCTTCTGGCCGCAGTGACGATAAACAACGTCCATAACCGATGTGATCTCTTTTTTGGTCAACAAGCGGTTGATAAGTTCAAGATTGATCTTGGGGTGACGCGGAAGTATTTCTGACAAAATCATACGTCCAGGCGTGGTTTCAACCCGATTTATGGTTTCTTCTCCGTTTTCACCAACACCTTTGTAACGGGCATTGATTTTAGCATTAAGGCTAACAACGCCTTCGGAAACCGCGTGCTCGATTTCGCTCACGCTACCGAATGTCATGCCCTCGCCTTTTTCACCGTCACGTTGAAGTGTCAGGTAATAAAGACCAAGAATGATATCTTGTGATGGAACAATAATCGGCTTGCCGTTGGCGGGCGAAAGGATGTTGTTGGTAGACATCATCAATACGCGCGCTTCAAGCTGGCTTTCAAGCGAAAGCGGAACGTGCACCGCCATTTGGTCACCGTCAAAGTCGGCGTTGAACGCGGCACAAACCAATGGGTGAAGCTGAATGGCTTTACCTTCAATCAGTTTAGGTTCAAACGCCTGAATGCCAAGACGATGCAGTGTCGGCGCACGGTTTAGCATTACCGGGTGCTCGCGGATGACCTCTTCAAGAATATCCCATACTTCGGGACGTTCTTTTTCGAGCATACGCTTTGCCGCCTTGATGGTTGTGGCATAGCCGTAAAGTTCAAGTTTTGAATAAATAAACGGCTTGAACAATTCCAGCGCCATTTTTTTCGGCAATCCGCACTGGTGTAGTTTCAGTTCCGGACCAACCACAATAACCGAACGGCCGGAATAATCCACACGCTTACCAAGCAAGTTTTGGCGGAAACGCCCTTGCTTGCCTTTAAGCATATCAGACAAAGATTTTAGCGGACGTTTGTTTGCGCCGGTAATGGCACGGCCACGACGGCCGTTATCAAACAACGCATCAACAGATTCCTGCAACATGCGTTTTTCGTTACGCACGATAATTTCCGGCGCACGCAGTTCAATAAGGCGTTTAAGGCGGTTATTACGGTTAATAACGCGGCGATAAAGATCGTTCAAATCAGATGTGGCAAAACGACCGCCATCCAATGGAACCAATGGGCGAAGTTCTGGCGGAATAACCGGAACGACTTCCAAAATCATCCATTCCGGACGGGCGCCCGATTCAATGAACGCTTCTACCAGCTTCAAACGTTTTACCAATTTCTTGCGTTTGGCCTCTGATCCGGTTTCGCGCAAGTCTTCTTTGATGACTTCGATTTCTTCTTCAAGGTCAATCTCGGTCATCATGCCGCGAAGCGCTTCCGCGCCGATACCAACGGTAAATGAATCCTGACCGTATTCGTCAAGGGCGGCCTGATATTGATCTTCACTCAAAAGTTCGCGTTCTTTTAGCGGGGTTAGGCCCGGCTCAACAACGACGTAGCTTTCGAAATAAAGAACCTTTTCCAGATCTTTCAAGGTCATGTCCAAAAGCAAACCGATGCGCGACGGCAGTGATTTCATGAACCAGATATGCGCAACCGGGCTTGCCAGTTCGATATGGCCCATGCGTTCACGCCGCACTTTTTGCAAGGTTACTTCAACACCGCATTTTTCGCAGGTGATACCTTTGTATTTCATGCGCTTGTATTTGCCGCAAAGACATTCGTAATCTTTTACCGGGCCAAAAATGCGCGCACAAAACAGGCCATCACGTTCTGGCTTGAAGGTACGATAGTTGATGGTTTCGGGTTTTTTAATTTCACCGAAAGACCATGCCCGAATTTGTTCGGGCGACGCGATTGATATTTGGATAGAGTCAAACCGAGCAGTGCCGCTGACCTGTCCGAAGAATTTAGTGAGTTCGTTCATTTTCGTACTCCTTTAAGGAAAGTCAGTTAGCGTTAGCTAAGTTCAACATTAAGACCAAGCGCCTGTAGTTCTTTAACCAAAACGTTAAAGGATTCAGGCACGCCCGCTTCAAAATTATCATCGCCGCGGACAATCGCTTCGTAGACTTTGGTACGGCCGGAAACGTCATCGGATTTAACCGTCAACATTTCCTGCAGGGTGTAAGCTGCGCCGTATGCTTCCAATGCCCAGACTTCCATTTCGCCAAAACGCTGGCCACCGAACTGCGCTTTGCCGCCCAGCGGTTGCTGGGTAACAAGCGAGTATGGCCCGATTGAACGAGCATGGATTTTGTCGTCCACCAGATGGTGAAGCTTAAGCATATAAATGTAACCGACAGTAACTTGGCGTTCGAATTTTTCACCGGTACGTCCATCAATCAGGGTTACCTGACCGGATGTATGCAATCCTGCCTTGGTGAGCATTTCATTTACGCCTTCTTCGCGCGCACCATCAAAAACAGGTGTTGCAATAGGAACGCCACGACGCAGGTTTTCACCCATTTCGAAGATTTCCCCATCAGAAAGATTGGCGATATCGGTTTTATATTCTTCGTCGTTGTAAATATCTTTCAGCCAACCACGAATTGGTGCGGTGTCTTTACCGTTGGCTTTGGCCGCATCAAGCAAATCACCGATTTGCCGGCCAAGACCGGAACAGGCCCAACCCATGTGGGTTTCCAGAATCTGCCCCACGTTCATACGTGATGGCACGCCCAGTGGGTTAAGAACGATGTCAACCGGTGTTCCGTCTTCGGCATAAGGCATGTCTTCTACCGGCATGATGCGGGAAATTACACCCTTGTTGCCATGACGCCCGGCCATTTTGTCGCCGGGTTGCAGTTTGCGCTTCACCGCGACAAATACTTTAACCATCTTCATAACGCCGGGGTTAAGGTCATCACCGCGTTGCAGTTTATCGACCTTGTCTTCAAAGCGACGCTGCAGTGCGGCTATGGATTCCTCAAACTGTGATTTAAGGCCTTCCATATCTTTCATTACTTTGTCGTTAGCAACAACAATCTGCGACTGCTGACCGGGGGTGTATTCATTAAGAAGTTCCTCGGTGATGGTTGCGTCCACGGCAATATCTTTTGGCCCGGAAACAACTTTTTTACCCAACAACAAATCTTTCAAACGTTGCGAGAAGCTACGTTCAAGAATTGCCCGTTCGTCATCACGGTCTTTTGCTAGACGTTCAATTTCGTCGCGCTCAATCGCCAAGGCACGTTCGTCCTTGTCAACGCCACGGCGGTTAAAGACGCGAACCTCAACCACGGTACCGTCAACGCCCGGGGGCAATTTCAGCGATGTATCACGAACGTCGGTTGCTTTTTCACCAAAAATGGCACGCAGAAGTTTTTCTTCTGGGGTCATTGGGCTTTCGCCTTTTGGTGTTACCTTGCCGACCAGAATGTCGCCAGGTTTTACTTCGGCACCGATGTAAACGATACCCGCTTCGTCAAGGTTTTTCAGAGATTCTTCACCAACGTTTGGAATATCGCGGGTGATTTCTTCTTGGCCGAGCTTGGTATCGCGGGCCATTACTTCAAATTCATCAATATGAATTGAGGTAAAGACGTCGTCACGCACCAAACGTTCGGAGATAAGAATTGAATCTTCAAAGTTGTAACCGTTCCATGGCATGAAAGCGACAAGAACGTTTTTACCCAATGCCAATTCACCCAATTCGGTTGATGGGCCATCGGCAATGGTGTCGCCTTTTACAACCATATCGCCAACTTTTACCAGCGGACGCTGGTGCAAGCAGGTATTTTGGTTAGAGCGTTGGAATTTCTGCAAGGTGTAAATATCAACGCCCGACTGGGTGGTTGATGTTTCT
The DNA here is from genome assembly GCA_029881835.1 of Rhodospirillaceae bacterium. Taxonomy (GTDB): domain Bacteria; phylum Pseudomonadota; class Alphaproteobacteria; order Rhodospirillales; family Magnetovibrionaceae; genus DAOVVL01. Next base: position 8,774 of record JAOULV010000004.1, on the reverse strand, counting down.
TCCGTTGCACGAACAACGATACGGGTTGCGTCAACCTGATCAACAATACCGGAACGTTTTGCCGAAATGGTTGCGCCGCTATCGCGAGCAACAATTTCTTCCATACCGGTACCAACCAATGGTGCTTCGGCCTGCAACAACGGCACGGCTTGGCGCATCATGTTGGAACCCATCAATGCACGGTTGGCGTCATCGTTTTCCAAAAACGGAATAAGCGCTGTCGCAACCGACACAAGCTGTTTCGGGCTAACGTCGATGAATTCAATTCCATCTGGGTGAACCATAACGAAGTCCCCTGCCTTGCGGCAGGAAACCATGTCGTCAACGAACTTGCCATTTTTGTCTAGGTTGGCATTGGCCTGGGCAATAATATAACGCCCTTCTTCCATCGCCGACATATAAACGACTTCGCCTTCGACCAGCTTACCGTTTTTAACGCGCTGATACGGGCTTTCGATAAAGCCGTATTTATTTACGCGGGCAAAAGTAGCGAGCGAGTTGATAAGGCCGATGTTCGGACCTTCGGGGGTTTCAATCGGGCAAATACGGCCATAATGGGTCGGGTGCACGTCGCGCACTTCGAACCCTGCGCGTTCACGGGTTAGACCGCCCGGTCCAAGCGCCGATAGGCGGCGTTTGTGGGTCACTTCGGAAAGTGGATTGGTTTGGTCCATAAACTGCGAAAGCTGTGATGAGCCAAAAAATTCACGCACAGCCGCACTTGCCGGTTTGGCGTTAATTAGGTCATGCGGCATTACGGTATCAATTTCAACCGAGCTCATCCGTTCGCGGATTGCACGTTCCATGCGCAGCAAGCCAACGCGGTACTGGTTTTCCATCAACTCACCGACAGAACGAACACGACGGTTGCCCAAATGGTCAATGTCGTCAATTTCGCCACGACCGTCTTTTAGGTCAGTCAACGTGCGAACGATGGCAAGGATATCTTCCTTGCGCAAAACCCGAACGGTATCGGCAACATCATCAAAGTTAAGGCGTGAGTTCATTTTTACACGACCCACAGCCGAAAGATCATAACGTTCCGAATCAAAGAACAGGCTGTTGAAAAGCGCTTGCGCGGTTTCCGGGGTTGGCGGTTCGCCCGGGCGCATTACACGGTAAATATCAACCAATGCTTCTTCGCGGGTTTTGTTTTTATCAACCGCAAGGGTATTGCGAATGTATGGCCCGACATTTACATGGTCGATAGCCAGAACGCTGATTTCTTCGATACCGATTTCTTCCATCGCTTCGATGATTTCAACCGTGATTTCATCACCCGGTTCGGCAAAAATTTCACCGGTTTTTTCATTGAAAATATCGATGGCGGCGTATGAACCAATAAGGTCTTCAGCCGTAACCTGAACTTCGGCCAAGCCTTTTTCTTCCAACTGGCGTAGCGCGCGCGGGGTTAATTTAGAACCCTGCTCCAACACAACCTTGCCGGTTTTGGCGTTGACCAAATCACGGGTAAGTTTTTGTCCGCGCAGACGATCGGGGTTGAAAGCTGTTTTCCACCCCTTTTTGGTGCGGGAATAAATGACGGTGTCATAGAAATGGTTCAAAATATCCTGCGGTGACATGCCTTCGGCTTCTGAAGGGGGAAGTATTTTTCCTTCGTCTGCCAACTTGGCACGTGTTTTCGCAGTTTTATCGCTATCCAGTGCCATCAACAGTGTCGTAACCGGCAGTTTACGACGGCGGTCGATGCGAACATAAACCAGATCCTTGGCATCAAATTCAAAATCAAGCCATGAACCACGGTATGGAATAACGCGTGAAGCAAAAAGATATTTACCCGATGAATGGGTTTTGCCTTTGTCGTGATCAAAGAACACGCCGGGGCTACGGTGCATTTGCGAAACGATAACGCGCTCGGTGCCGTTTACGACAAAGGTGCCGTTGTCGGTCATCAGTGGCATATCGCCCATGTAAACGTCTTGTTCTTTTATGTCGCGAACCGAACGGGCTTCGGTTTCTTCGTCAACATCCCACACCACCAGGCGCAGCGTTACTTTTAGTGGCGCACCATAGGTGATGCCGCGTTGTTGGCATTCTTCAACGTCGTATTTTGGCTCGTCGAATTCAAATTTTACGAATTCAAGTGTTCCGTGTTCGGAAAAATCGGTAATCGGAAATACCGATTTGAATACTTCTTGCAGTCCGCTTTGTTCGCGTTCTTCGGGCGTGGAATCTCTTTTCAAGAACTGCTCATACGAAGTCTTCTGAACTTCGATAAGGTTGGGCATGCCAACCGCAGGTTTGATGCGTCCAAAGTCTTTGCGAACACGTTTGCGACGGGTAAACGACGTAGCCATTATTTTTTTCCTCGGTGTCTCGTTGTAGGCATTCATATTTCGGCTGCCGGGCCGAAAACAAATACCCTTAAAAACACAAAAATCCCCCGGCGGGTATTTCATAAGGATGCCGTCCCTATAAAAAACCACACTTCAGAGGATGTCACATCCATGTTCCCGGCTCGGCAAGCCTATGCAGATGAATGTGAATTGCGGTGGATCGGGGCGGTATCCAATTAACAAAAGGACACCGCCCTTCCCCGATTTTATTCAAACAAGAAAATTTCTTATTTGATCTCGACGCTAGCACCAGCTGCTTCGAGTTTCTTTTTCATTTCCTCAGCTTCGTCTTTGGAAATTCCTTCCTTGACTGGCTTTGGTGCGCCTTCAACCAGGTCTTTGGCTTCTTTCAAGCCAAGGCCGGTGATTGCACGAACTTCTTTAATAACGTTGATTTTCTGATCGCCGGCGGCGGTCAAAACAACGTCGAACTCGGTCTTTTCTTCAGCTGCTTCTGCGGCTGCACCCGGAGCGGCTGCCATAGCAACCGGAGCGGCGGCGGAAACGCCCCACTTTTCTTCGAGCATTTTTGAAAGTTCGGCCGCTTCCATAACGGTAAGGGCAGAAAGGTCTTCTACGATTTGGTCTAGATTAGCCATAATTTAAATCTCCTTAGGCTTGAACAATTGGTTCAGATGTGTCGGATCAAGCGGCTTCACCTTGAGAAGCGTAAGCACCCATAACGCGGGCCAACTGGCCAGCAGGTGCTTGCGTAACACCGGCAATCTTGGTAGCTGGGGCTTGTAGCAGTCCCACAAGTTTGCCACGCAGTTCGTCGAGTGAGGGCAGTGTTGCCAATGCTTTTACGGCATTAACGTCCAACTGTTCCGCACCCAAGGCGCCACCAACAACGATGAATTTTTCGTTGCCTTTGGCATATTTGACCGCAACCCTAGCGGCCGCTACCGGGTCTGCGCTGTACGCAATTCCGGTTGGGCCGGTAAACATGTCGGTCATGCCTTCGAACTTAGTGTCCTTCAAGGCGAGACGCGTAAGCCGATTTTTTGTCACTTTAAAGCCAGCGCCAGCTTCGAGCATTTTAGTGCGCAAGTCCTCCATCTCCGTAACGGTCAAACCCGAGTAGTGGGTTACAACAACCATTTCGGCGTCACTAAAGGTCTTGTGAAGCTCAGCGACCAGCTCTTGTTTTTGTGATCGGTCCACTGATCGTCTCCAGTTTCTTCATATGCATTTTTAAAAAATTAAAAATGCGGTTGCACAACAGGGCTTCCGGGGAACCTTAAAAAGGCTCTTTAGAAACCCGATTACCTGTCCAGTGCAACAGTTCAAGCCGTTCTTCCCCCAAGGGGGCGGTTGAAACGGTTTAGTGCACTGTCTCGGTAGGCGAAAAATCTTTAAATCAGACCAAATTGCCTGACACCTACTGTCTTGGACAGGGTGAAAACGGAAAAACCTTTCCGTTTTCGATCACTACTGCACCGCAGCAGTGAAACTTTTTAACCTACGAACCGCGGGTCTTATCCTACGGTTGAGGCCATATCAATCTTAACGCCAGGGCCCATGGTTGAACTGATGGATATGCCCTTCATGTACACACCCTTCACGCCCGATGGCTTGGCTTTGTTAATTGCGTTAATAAAGGTACTGACATTTTCTGCCAAAGCTTTTTCATCAAAGCTGGCTTTGCCAATACCGGCATGAACGATGCCTTCTTTTTCGGCGCGAAATTCAATTTGTCCACCTTTGGCATCTTTAACTGCCTTGGCGACATCGTTGGTAACGGTGCCAAGCTTGGGGTTTGGCATAAGACCACGGGGGCCAAGAACCTTACCCAATTTACCGACGGTTACCATCATATCAGGGGTCGCGATGCAGCGATCAAATCCGCTTTCGCCTTTTTGAATTTTTTCGGCCAAGTCATCGTCGCCCACTAGGTCGGCACCGGCTTTGCGTGCTTCTTCGGCCTTGTCGCCCTTGGCGAATACTGCAACACGAACCGATTTACCGGTTCCGTTAGGAAGCGCCACAACACCACGAACCATCTGGTCGGCGTGTTTTGGGTCAACCCCAAGGTTAATTGCAATTTCAACGGTTTCATCAAATTTAGATGTAGCGCCAGCTTTCACCAACTTAACGGCTTCGGCAATATTATAAAGCTTTTCGCGATCTATGCCTTCGCTTGCTTTTTTGAAACGTTTTCCGATATTTCCCATCACTATTACCTCACCACTTCAAGGCCCATAGACACTGCTGAGCCGGCGATCATTTCGGCGGCGGCATCAAGGTCATGGGCGTTAAGGTCTGCCATTTTCTGTTCGGCAATTTCACGGCACTGCGCAAATGTCACTGTGCCAACGGTTTCGCGACCGGTAAGGCCAGAACCCTTTTTGATTTTTGCCGCTTTCTTCAAGAAAAAGCTTGCCGGAGGAGTTTTGGTAACGAAATCAAATGAAGCATCCTGATACGCAGTAATAACAACCGGAATGGGCATGCCCTGTTCCAACTGTTGGGTCTGCGCGTTAAACGCTTTACAGAATTCCATGATGTTAAGACCAGCCTGGCCAAGAGCCGGGCCGATTGGCGGTGACGGGTTAGCGGCACCAGCCGGTACCTGCAATTTCACAATTGCTTTCACTTTTTTAGCCATTTTATCCTCAGTTTCTAATTTGGTTGCTGAGACCGTGGTGCGGCTATGGCGGGCCTCCCACGGTGTTTAATACTTATAACTACTAACTACTGGGTCGCTTTTTCTACCTGTGAATATTCAAGTTCCACCGGTGTTGCGCGCCCAAAGATACTAACTGCGACCTTAACTCGGGCACGTTCTTCATCGACATCTTCAATCAGGCCGTTAAACGATGCAAATGGGCCATCGGTAACGCGAACCTGTTCGCCGATTTCGAAAACAATTGAAGGTCTTGGACGGTCAACCCCTTCCTCAACCTGATTAAGTATACGCTTCGCCTCGGCTTCCGAAATCGGGGTCGGCTTGTCGCGTGTTCCCAAAAATCCACTGACCTTTGGTGTGTTTCTTACCAAATGCCATGCGGCATCGGTCATATCCATTTCAACCAGCACGTAGCCGGGGAAAAATTTGCGGTCACTTGATACCTTGGTTCCGCGGCGTACTTCCACCACTTCTTCGCTAGGCACCAAAACCTGCAGAATCTTGTCGTCCATTCCGGCCTGCTTGGCCTGTTCCTCGATGGAACTTGCGACCTTTTTTTCAAAGCCGGAATATACGTGAATGACGTACCACTTAGCGGCCATCAATTAAGCTCCAATACCTAGAATGGCTTTAACGCCAACCGCTAGCACTTGGTCAACAATAAAGAAGAATGCGGCGGCAAGTATAACCATGATAAATACCATGGTTGTTGAAATACCTGCTTCTTTGCGGGTTGGCCAAGTTACCTTGGATGTTTCCCGACGAACCTCTTCAATAAACTGTGCTGGGCTTGTTTTTGCCATTTCTTATTTTCTATTCTTAAAATCAAACACAAATAACTTTTGCCACATGGCTTACTTTATATAGTGATGGCAGGGGCGGAGAGACTCGAACTCACGACCTGCGGTTTTGGAGACCGCCGCTCTACCAACTGAGCTACACCCCTTTAACCATTTAGGTCCGTTCAAAAGACCCTAAAAAGCCCCGAAAAAGAGCAAACAGGCGCAAAATATACCGCCTGTCCAAAATCCCCTATTCGGTCGGGAAAGTGGGGAAATACCCCCTTTCCGCTTCCATGTCCAGCAATAGTCTTAAAAAAACAGGGCCCCAGACGCTGAGGCCCTGTTTTCTTTAGTTTTTTTAAGCAATCACCTTCGCCACAACGCCCGCACCAACGGTACGGCCACCTTCGCGGATAGCGAAACGCAGGCCTTCGTCCATGGCGATTGGCGCGATTAGCGTTACTTCCATGGAGATGTTGTCGCCCGGCATGACCATTTCGGTACCTTCTGGCAGTTTGACCGAACCGGTAACGTCGGTGGTACGGAAGTAAAACTGCGGACGGTAGTTAGAGAAGAACGGGGTATGACGACCGCCTTCTTCTTTGGTCAGAATGTAGGCTTCTGCGGTGAATGTGGTGTGTGGTGTGATTGAACCGGTTGCGGCCAAAACCTGACCACGTTCAACTTCTTCACGTTTGGTACCGCGCAGCAGTACGCCAACGTTGTCACCGGCTTCGCCGCTATCGAGAAGTTTGCGGAACATTTCAACACCGGTACAGGTGGTTTTGATGGTGTCTTTGATACCGACGATTTCGATTTCGTCACCAACCTTGACCACGCCGCTTTCGATACGACCGGTTACAACGGTACCGCGACCGGAAATCGAGAACACGTCTTCGATTGGCATCAAGAACGGTTTGTTCTTTGGACGTTCGGGCTGGGGAATGTATTCATCAACAGCTTTCATCAGTTCCAAGATTGAGTTCTTGCCGATTTCGTCATCACGGCCTTCAAGGGCGGCCAGGGCTGAGCCTTTAACGATGGGAATATCGTCGCCAGGGAAATCATAGCTTGATAGAAGCTCACGGATTTCCATTTCAACCAGTTCAAGCAGTTCGGCGTCATCGACCTGGTCAACTTTGTTCATGTAAACAACCAGTGAAGGAACACCAACCTGACGGGCAAGCAAGATGTGCTCGCGGGTTTGTGGCATGGGGCCGTCAGCGGCAGAAACAACCAAGATACCGCCGTCCATCTGGGCCGCACCGGTGATCATGTTTTTTACATAATCGGCGTGACCCGGGCAATCAACGTGGGCGTAGTGGCGTTTTTCGGTTTCATATTCAACGTGGGCGGTTGAAATGGTGATGCCGCGTTCGCGTTCTTCCGGGGCCTTGTCGATATCGGCATAGCCGGAGAATGTGGCTCCACCGGTTTCGGATAGAACCTTGGTGATGGCAGCTGTCAACGTGGTTTTGCCGTGATCAACGTGACCAACGGTACCGATGTTGCAGTGCGGTTTAGTACGCTCAAACTTTTCCTTAGACATGCCTTTAATTCCTTAAAGTCTGGTTGTTAGCCAAGCTAAATAATAAAAACGGTTGCTACTTTATACTCTTAAAACTTGATCTTCTTAAACTTGCTCCATCCCCCCTTTTAAAAAAAGAATGGAGCGGGTGAAGGGAATCGAACCCTCGTCGTAAGCTTGGAAGGCTTCTGCTCTACCATTGAGCTACACCCGCAAGCGATATCGCCTTCGTTCGTCTGCGATTTTCGCCGACCCGTATTCTGGTGGAGGGAGTAGGATTCGAACCTACGTAGGCGTGAGCCAGCGGGTTTACAGCCCGCCCCCTTTAGCCACTCGGGCATCCCTCCTTAAAAAGTCGGGAAAAACACACCGCCTGATACCTATATTATATGTTGTCAGCAGGCAGATTGAACGGTGCGAACTATGAGCATTTGGCGGTTATTGTCAACCGAGAAAAGGCTTAAAAACCCTTTGCTTGAAGGACTTTTTTACATTATTGCCAACTGCCTTGCAGACAAGCCCACTTAGGTGGTGCTAATAGGGTGGCAAAAGGCGTAAATGGGCGCAAAAATATCCCCCCCGACCCCAAAATGGAGAAGCAGCCCATGAGCCGCAAAAGCAGAAAAAAAATAATGCAAAGAGGGCCGGGAAAAAGCCGGAAAGAAGGCGCAGGTGCGGACGAGCCAAGCGTTCATGCCCATAAAAACTGGGTTTTTGGCCGCCACGCCGGTCTTGCCGCCATCGCCAACCCTGAGCGTAAAATCCTGCGTATTGTCATTTCCAATCAAGGGGTAGATGACGGCCTGATGGACGAAATAAAAAATGCCGCCCTGCAATCAGACACCACCCGGCCCACGCCTGAACAAAAAGACCGCGGCGCATTGGATGAAATTTTTGGCTGGGGCGCGGTGCACCAAGGGCTGGCGGTGCAGGTTGCCAGTCTGGAACAGCCGGAATTAGAAGACCTTTTAGAATTAGCCCAAGGCCAGCAAAGTGCGTGCATCGTGGTGCTTGATCAGGCGACCGATCCGCGCAACATCGGTGCGGTTATGCGCTCGGCTGCGGCTTTTGGCGCCATGGGATTGGTGGTGCAAGACCGCCACGCCCCGGAAATGACCGCAACCATGGCCAAGGCCGCATCGGGGGCGGCCGAAAGGTTGCCGCTAATACGCGTCACCAACATTTCGCGCGCAATTGATGATATGAAACGGGCTGAATTTTGGGCAATCGGACTTGATGGTAGCGCCGGGGAAGTTTTGCAAGCGGGCGTGATGAAGGGCCGGGTGGCGATTGTGCTTGGCGCCGAAGGGTCGGGCTTAAGGCGTTTGGTTGCCGAAACCTGCGACCATTTGGTGAAAATTCCCATATCGGGTGATGTTGAAAGCCTGAACCTTTCAAACGCGGCGGCGATTGCGCTTTATTCGTTTGCCGAAAGCAACCGGGCAAAATAACCAAAAAAATTACGGCTTGTAGGTATC